>NZ_CANLRP010000005.1 GCF_947493425.1 uncultured Microscilla sp.
GCGATTTTTGAAGTTCGTCAGAAAACAAAACTCATCCCAAATAATAGCGCATTTACTTAATGTTTAAGGTACTAGTGGCTCATCACCTGCACCTTGTTGCTTTAGCTGTGCTATTATTTTGTCAAACGTGTCACGACTAATGCCTTGCTTTTCGAGGTAGGGAAAGTCGCTTTGAAAACCTTCAAAGAACTCGGCTTTGTTTTCAATACTATTTAGGCTTTGTTGGTAAAACTCCATTGCCTTGGCTGTATTACCCTCAGTCAAATATATATGCCCCAAGTTCATTTGAGAATGAGGTAACTCCAGAGATTGCTCAAAATAGGGTTTGGCAGGTTTATATTTTCCCTGAATAAAGTAGAGCCAACCTATGTCCAGTAATAGTTCTTTATTTGCTGAGTTAAACTCTATGGCTTTTTGATAGGCTGAAATGGCTTCTTCATAGTTATTTAAGTCGTCATAAGTAACACCTAAATTGATCCAGGCTTGTTCAAAGTCAGGCTTGATCCCAATCGCTTTTTGATAGGCTGCAATCGCATCATCATACTTGCCCAAACTTTTATAAACTACCCCTAAGTTCACCCAAGCTTTTTCGTAATCAGGCCTAATCTCGATCGCTCTTTGATAAGCTACAATGGCATCCTCGTATTTACCTAAGTCGTCATAAGTGACGCCTAAGTTAGCCCATGCCTGTTCAAAATTGGGGTTAATCTCGATCGCTTTTTGGTAAGCAGCAATCGCATCATTATACTTACCCAAACCTTTATAAACCACTCCTAAGTTAATCCAGGCATTTTCATAACCAGGCTTCATCTCTATAGCCTTTTGGTAAGCAATAATAGCCTCTTCATATTTATCCAGCCATTCATAGTTTACCCCTAAATTAAACCAAGCTTTTTCGTAGTTAGGTCTGATCCCGATTGCTTTTTGATAAGCTACAATGGCATCTTCATATTTACCTAGGCCTTCGTAAGCTACCCCTAAGTTAATCCAAATATCTTCGTCGTTGGGTTGAATTCTTACAGCCTTATGGTAAGCTGATATAGCCTCTTTATAATTGCCTAAAATAAAGTGTGAGTTACCCATATTAAACCAGGCAACCGCCAAATCAACACTAATGTCTATAGCTTTTCGATAAGATGAAATCGCTTGCTCATCATTGGTTAACCTCGAATAGGCTACCCCCAGATTGACCCAATAACTCGCATTACCAGGTTGCAAGGCTACTGCTTTTTGATAAGCATTGATTGACTTTTCTTTCTCTCCCAAATCATTGTATACTTGTCCCAACCCTCCCCACGATTCAGCATCCTCAGGGTTCATCTCCACATTTCGCTGAAAAACGTCCAGCAAAGCATAAGCAAATATTTTACTTAGGCTGATGTCACCTTGTTGGTGCATTTCCTCTAAGAAGTTGACTGCTATATTTTCAAAATGCTTGAGATAAGAGCCCTCACTCACCCTTTCGGCGGTAGGCTCAAAGTGAATAGGCTCACCTAGGGCAAAGTCGGCATTATAGCTAAGGGTGGTACGTGAGGCAATCATTTCCAACACATCTTTACTCACCATTTTTAGGTCATGGTCTAGCAAGTCTATAGTAAAAGCAAAAGCCTCTACAAAACGTTTTTTCCATTGGTCACTTACCTTGCCATACGATTCGTCTATTTTAGACAACACGGGCAATATAAAAGGTTTACGCTTTTTGTCCTGGGTATATTTTGCTTCTACTATGCGCATAGCCATTTGCTTAGCCCCATCAAAATTTTGCTGGTTGGGTGCCACCAAAATAATGTTCATGTCAGGCATGAGCACATTACAAATCCCCGAATAGTCGTTAAAACCCGTTCGGCTGTCTATCAGCACATAGTCGTATTGTTGCTTGAGTTGTTCTTTGAACCAGAGCAAATAGCTGCCTCCTTCAAACTTGTCATAAAACTCCACCCAGTCAAAATCATCTACTTGCCCGTGAAAACCCTCCTGGCGGTAATCTATAGCGGGCATCAAGTCTATAACACCCCCATTATCGGCTTGTACCAAGGGGCTAATGTAGGTACCATCGGGGGCAATAAAGTCTTGTTCGCTGAAGGTGTCTGTTTCTATGCTACGTACTTTGGCAATGTGGGCGTTAAACAAATCAAGTAAACCCTGGCTTTCTATACTTTGATCGGTTTTGTCATAGTAAAAATGTAAACCGGGTGCTTCCAAGTCCCAATCTATCATCAATACCTTGCGCTTGCGATAATAGCACAAATACGCGGCAAGGTTTGCCAGTAAATGGGTGCGCCCCACGCCGCCTTTGTATGAATAGAAAGTAAATATAGTCCCCATTTATAAATCCCCTAGTGATGGTTTGTTTTCAAACTTTTGAGTGGTGGCTTCAAAGCGTGCCAGGTTTTCTTTGTCGCCTATGCCCCTATAGAAGGCAATGTTGGATAAACGCCTAAAAAAGTGAATTTTACTGGGAACATCCAATTCTATGTGTACATAACTTTTAAAAAACTCTTGTCCCCAACCGTGGTATAAATCTTCAAATGTGCCTTTAATATTATTAGTAGCTATTCCACGCGCTCTAGTAGACGATGTAACACAAAGAGGCACTAGGCAAGCCTTGATGTTATTATGGGCAGTTTCATCAAATACTTTGGCAAACTGGTTGTTATTGGTTGCCACCAGAGAAAAAGGATCAGCTACCAACACAATTCTGTCTTTGAGCCCTTTGGCTTGCCTTCTAATAGCATGATTAATACAGGATTCGTCCAGATAACATACCTTTAAGTTTATTTCAGACAAACGGCTAAATTCATCCAATAACCCACTAATAGTTGCTTCGCCGAAAGGCTTCCAATGCTTGAGTGTGTTGCCATAGTTGCCAGTAGGCACATCTACTATGACCGACGGATTGTTTGCCCAGTATTGTTGGGTATGGGTGAGTACTATTACAAACAAATACTCTTTGAATTTGGAGGCGTGTTGATGGATGTGCACGTTTTCGGTGTTCTCGAAATAATTTTGACTATTTATCTCACGCATAGTTTACTCAGGGTCTTTGGGGTTGGTGCGTTGGTCAAGGTTTACATTATCTGTATTTTCAAAATAATTGGTAGTATGAATGGTGCGCTCATCATTGCCTGAGGTAGACGGATTGGCAGAGGTACCTCCATCGGCAGTTAAGATGCTCTTTAGTTGGCTGGCAAATACTATCAACTGTTGGGCATAGTTTACATCGTCTTTTCCTTGAGTAAAAGTAGCCTTTAGCCGGGCATAGCTGGGCTTGAGGTAGTTAGGCATTTGATCATGTACCTTGTCCAGTTCATCAAAGGTGGTTACATAATTTCCTTCATTAATCAGGTTTTTGATTTCTTCGTAGGTCATTGTCAAAGGTTTTATGGTTAGGGTTTGATTGTTTGCTTCAATAATACCAGAGGATTGTTCGGGTGCAGAAGTTTTTTTGAGCACAAAAAGGTAAACACCCAACAATAGCATAGGAATGCCTCCACTCAGAATAAAAGTCCAGGGCTCGGCTACATCCCAGCCCTTGAAGGCAAAAATAATGACCCCTGCTACAAAAGCAACGGCACCAGCCAACCATAAAATTTTTTCTTTGTGTTTAAACATCACAACAATATACACCTTTCAGAGAAAAAGCTCAAAACTACCAAGAGTTTGCAAGGAAAACAGCAAGCTAACTATCTGATTTTCAAAGCATACAACTCTTAAAGACTTTTATCAACTTATATAAAAAACTGCTCAAATACTCTACTACCCAGACAGGTACATTTTTAATATGGTTCAGGAATAATTTGTTGCGTTGTATTTACAAAGGTAAGTTATTCCAGTGCTTTAATTTACACCCCAACCTTCTTTTGTTGCTGATCAATCCCTGCCAATTAGCCAAAAAGGTTCAACCCTCCAAACTTGATTCGTAGAATTTAGAAACTCGCTAAATCCCAGCTTATCTAATAGGCGTTTTACGCAATTTTTGCTAAAAAACTACACCTGTACACGGGTGGGGTGGGTATATATATTGAACCGTTCATTGCGTAAAAAACCCACCAATGTCATCCCATAGTTTTGGGCAAGTTGTACCGCCAGGCTTGAGGGTGCTCCTACAGCTGCTACTATGGGAATCTCGGCAGTTAAGGCTTTTTGTACCAGTTCAAAACTTAGCCTGCCACTTAACAAAGCAATAGAACTATGGAAAACTTCTGTATTGTCTAATTGACTTCCTATCAACTTATCCATCGCATTATGCCTGCCTACATCTTCACGCATTGCCAAAAGGTGCCCTTTATTGTCAAACAAAGCCGCTGCATGCAACCCACCCGTGTGCTCAAAAACCATTTGTTGGTTACGTAAACTTGCAGGCAAGCCAAGCAAAATATCAGCCGTTATTTTAGGGGCATCTATGGGCAAGTTGGGGCAACCTGTAAGCTGAATGGCCTCGATAGAGGTTTTGCCACAAACCCCACAACTAGAATTGGTATAAAACTGACGCTCAAGCCTTTGCAAATCTACTTTTACATGTGGACGCAAAGTGACTTTTACCACATTACCCTGCTCTTCAGGCTTTTTGATACTTTCGCAATGCCTTATTCTGATAATGTCTTTGGGTGATTTGATTAAACCTTCGCTGAACAAAAAGCCTGTGGCAAGCTCAAAGTCGTGCCCAGGGGTACGCATAGTTACTGATACTTTTCGTTCCGTGATTTCGTCGTTGGCAATAAAATTCAATTGAATTTCCAGGGGTTCTTCTACTGCCAACAAATCAGGCGA
The DNA here is from genome assembly GCF_947493425.1 of uncultured Microscilla sp. Taxonomy (GTDB): domain Bacteria; phylum Bacteroidota; class Bacteroidia; order Cytophagales; family Microscillaceae; genus Microscilla. Next base: position 4,771 of record NZ_CANLRP010000005.1, read on the forward strand.
TTGAGCCAGCTCGCCCGCCTGATACTTGTTAATATTTGCCGGAAAAACGGAGGGTTTGGGCTGATGACTCATAGAGATAAAAATTTAGATAGATAAAGGTTGGCTGTATACTGTATATGCTGGCGAAAAATCGGGAGTAACAACTTGGTCGAATATACCAAACAAAGTAGACCCTGACCCTGTCAGGCTGGCATATAAAGCGCCTTGCTCATACAACTTGGTTTTGATGGTGGCTATATGGGGGTACTTGGAAAAAACCTGTGGCTCAAAATCGTTCTTAACTTTTTGCTTCCAAACATTTGCTTCAAGTTGCAATGCCTCCTGTAGGTTGTTGGTTGCCTCCATAGGGCAAATGCCTGCATACGCCTCACCGGTAGACACATGTTGGTTGGGGTATACCAATACCAAAAACTTGTCTTTAAGCTTGATGTCAATTTCTTTGAACTGGTCACCTTTACCAAAACAATACTTAGGTACATTTTCAATAAAAAAAGCACAATCGCTGCCCAGTTGCCGAGCATAGTCTTGCATCACAACGGTAGTAAGCTTGAGTCCAAACAGGTTGTTTAGGGTTTTAATGGTAAACGCAGCATCGGCAGAGCCTCCCCCTAAACCTGCACCAATCGGAATAATTTTGTGTAAATGAATGTGCACAGGTGGCAGGTCAAAATCGGCACTCAACAAATGATATGCCTTAAGACAAAGATTTTCGTTGCCATCGTCAGGGATAGGTATACCAGTTGATTCGAATAATAGCTGATTGGCGGGTAGTATTTCGAGTATGTCTGTCCACCCTGTAGGGTAAAAACAGGACTCCAGGTTATGAAAACCATCTGAGCGCTTCTCTATAATGTTGAGCCCCAGGTTTATTTTAGCATTAGGAAAACTAATCATAAATAATGTACCATTAAATCTATTCAATTCATTCCCCAATAAGGGAGTGTTTGAACAGTAAATTCATAATATATACTAGGATTAAAGTGATTACCTGCGGTGAGCTCGTCACAGCAAGCTGCCCCGATGAGTCGGGATTTATAAATAGACTCGGTTTTAGGATTTACAGGATTCATTAATGTTGGTATTCAGACAATTAGTCAAAATCCATCCTCAAAACCATTTTTGTTTAAGTATAACAAGCAAGATTTAGCCCCTTGCTGCAGTCAAAAACTATATGCTTACTAAATAATACCCAAAGCACGTAAATAGTTGTTTGATATACAAAATTATCCCCTATTCCCCACCTTTTATAGGGGATATGTTACTGGCTTTACGTCTCTTTTGCAGTCAGTTCAGCCTGTAAAAGAAAAAACAGGACTATTTGCCAATGGCACCTATGCTTAGCGCTTGTCTGCCGCTGGTTTGGGCTTTGAGGTAACGCAAGCTGTTTATACAAATACGAGTTTTTGCACATCCTTTCAAACTTCCTGCAAAGGTTGTTTGTTATGCAGACCAGAGCCTCTGGCATAAAACCTGGTTTTTATTCATCCTGTTTTTGGTAAAGTATACCTAGAAAGAGTTCGCCTGCACAGCAACTACCAGTAAAATTGTCAAGATATTTCATTATTTTTACCAAATGTTGAGTATTTGAGCAGTAATGATAGTTACTAATACAGGGCACTTGACCAATAGCTTAAAATAACAGAGAACAAAATATGCAAAGAATACATCGTTTCAGAAATATACCCTATACATTAGGCTTGTTTTTTACTATGTTGCTGGTGTCTCATTCAGTACAAGCAACCCACTTGAGAGCAGGGCAAATTACTGCTGAACGTATCTCCAGTGTAAGCCTTACTTATAGAATTACTGTTACCATTTACATGGACCGTGGACAAGGCAATGCAGATAGCCCTTCGCTTAATGTGTTTTTTGGTGATGGTAATAGTGCAGAAGTACAAAGAGTGACCGAAGAAGCTATTGGTAACAACACTACGCGTAATATTTATGTGATAGAACACACTTACCCTTCTCCACAAGCTTATACCATTTACTTTGCAGAAGAAAACCGTAACGCTGGGGTATTGAATATGATCAACTCAGTGGATACTCCTTTTTCGGTAGAAACCAGGCTCTTAATAGACCCTTTTGTTGGTTTAAACGACACTCCAATCTTATTGGCTGACCCAATTGACTTGGCTTGTGTAGGGCAAAAATTCACCCACAACCCTGCTGCTTTTGACCCAGACGGTGACAGCCTTTCGTTTACGCTTACTGTACCCAACCAAGATATTGAGAAAGTAGTCAATGGCTATGCAGACCCATCAAGTGCTTCATTTGGGGGTAGAACTGAAGCTGGCGGCACCCCATTTTTTAGAATTGACCCCTTTACTGGTACACTTACGTGGGATTCGCCTGGTGCTGCCGGAGAATATAACATTGCCTTTAAGGTAGAAGAATGGCGCAATGGGGTAAAAATAGGTTCTATTGTTCGAGATATGCAAATTATAGTATTAGACTGTAACAATGAGCGTCCTCGGCTGGAGCTACCTCAAGACACTTGTGTAGAGGCTAACAGTGAGATACTCAAAACAATTAGAGCAAATGATCCTGATGGACACCCAGTCAGAATTACTGCTGAAAGTGGTATTCTGGAACCTGGGTTTAACCCAAGGGCAACCTTTGGTCCTACCAACTTTCAAACTGGTGGTGTTCCCGAAGGTACATTTAGGTGGACACCATCTTGTGAAAATATCAGAGAGCAACCCTACCGGGTTGTTTTCAAAGCAGAAGACAACCCTACCATAGAAAGCCCGCTAGTAGATGTAAAAGCCTGGCGTATTACCGTAGTGGGGCCTCGTCCAGTGGGGCTTACTGCTACAACTGCTGGCAGAAGTATTACCCTCAATTGGTCGGACTACAGTCTGATTTGTGCCAATGCCAAAGAATTGATCATTTGGCGTAAGGAGGGTTGTTCTACCTGGGAACCGCTCTGCGAGGTAGGGGTTCCTGCCGGACTAGGTTATCAAGAGGTAGGCAGAGTACCAGCCAGTCAAACTACTTTTACTGACAGTCAAAGGCTTAAAAAAGGGCTCAAGTACAGTTATCGTATTTCAGCAGTATTCCCAGAGCCATCTAATGGCCAAAGCCGGGCATCGCAAGAGGTGTGTGTGAGTTTACCGCTTGACATTCCTATTGTTACCAATGTGACAGTAGACCAAACCAGTGCTACTACTGGACAAATTACGGTTAAATGGACCAAACCGCCAGTAGCAAACCCGGCTACTAATTACAAATATGACTTATACCATTTTGTAGGTATCAGGGGAGAAGATTCTACCCGAACTGATTCAAGCAAGTTATTGACGCTTTCGGCTGATACTTCATTCATTCACCAAAATATCAATACATTAGACACAGGGCATACTTATAGAGTACTGGCTTATGTAGACAATGGTACTCCTATTTTTGACGATTACTCTGAGTTAGCATCCAGTATAGACTTGACTGCCGTATCAGCTCCTAGTAGTATTAAACTCAACTGGACTTACGATGTGCCCTGGGCAAATATCAAACACTTGATCTATCGCCAGGCAAGCCCTGGAGGAGCCATTCACCTGATAGACTCGCTGCCTCAAAGTAGCTCAAACAAATTAGAATATTTTGACAAGGGTACTTTCCAAGACCGTAAACTAGATACTGATAGCACATATTGTTATTATATTCTCACGGTGGGTACTTACTCAAACCCAGACATAAAAATTGCTGACCCTGATTCTTTAGCTAATTTATCGCAGGTTGCTTGTGCACAACCTACCGATACTACTGCACCTTGTCCACCGCGGCTTGCCATTGACTCTATTAAGTGTGAAAACTTTAACGACCAGGCTTTGTTGCAAAATAGCCTGAGTTGGACACCTGTTATTAATATACCAGCTGGTTGCGACGATGATATAGTTCAATACAAATTGTATTTCAGGCCTACTAACCAAGGTGATTTTACTCTGCTAACAAGTCTAACACAAGGTGAACTGAGTTATATACATGCCAATCTTACTTCGCTGGCAGGCTGTTATTATGTTACAGCGGTCGATCGCTTAGACAATGAAAGTGACCCAAGTAATATTGTTTGTCAAGATAATTGCACGTACTATGAATTACCTAATATTATAACCCCTAACAAGGATGGTAAAAACGATGTGTTTCGCCCCTTCCCTACTCCACGATTTGTTGAGTCGGTGGAGTTTAAAGTATATAACCGCTGGGGTGTGAAAGTATTTGAGGTAAGTGATAATATTATGCTTGACTGGGATGGTAGTAGCAATGGCTCCGACCAAGTGTTACCATCTGGTATGTATTACTATTCTGCCAAAGTAAAATTTATCACACTTGATCCTAACAACTCGGTACAAAAGCTGAAAGGTTGGATAAAGCTAAGGAAGTGATAATATTATAGCCTTCAATTGCTAAACGGTTAGCCGAAAAGCCATTACAAATCAAGCTTTTTGGTTAGCTTAAAGGCTTTGCCTGAAACGACTAAAGCCGTTGGCAACACAGCTTCAACGTATGTTCAGGTTTACTGTAGCCAGTATACAAGTATGGTAGTGTCTATTGTAATTATGATTAGTTTGACCCAATGAATGTTTTATTTGATATGGAAACGGGTGACCCAGATGATGCGGTCACCCTTTGTTTTTTGATAGCCCACCCTTTGGTAAGTTTGAGGGCAGTAACGGTGACACCTGGCACCAATGAACAAGTAGGTTTGGTACACCACATATTACAAACAACCAATCATGCAGAAATTCCTGTGGGTAGTTATCGTCCAAAGTATGAAAAAAACTGCCTGTCGGCATTTCATAGGCGTTGGTTGGGCAACTTTGACGATCAACTACCTGATGCAGAGGGGCATCAAGTAATTAAAGAGACATTGGAGGCTTACCCTGACTTGGTGATCATCACAGGAGCACCACTCAAAAATTTTGGGGCATTGGAAGTGAACCAACCTATAGAAAAGTGGATAGCTCAAGGTGGGTTTGCTGGCGACAATGTAGTACCTCCTATGCATCGTTTGCCCAAGTTTAATGGGATGCAGTTTTGCCCTACTTATAATTTTAACGGAGCACCCAATGAAGCACTCAAGATGTTGAACGAGGTAGCCATCAACGACCGCTTTTTGGTTTCTAAGAATGTGTGCCATGGAGTAGTATACAACGAGGAGTTTCATGAGCTATTGACTCCCCAACGACACTTACACCTTGGATATGAGCTCATTTACAAGGGAATGAAATTGTACCTGTCTAAGAAAAAGGCAGGCAAAAAATTCCACGACCCATTGGCTGCCTGCGTAGCAATAGACCCTGATATTTGTATTTTCAAAGAAGTGAAACTAATTAAAAAAGGGGGTAAATGGGGTTCTGAACCTCAAGAGGGTACAAATACTTATATTTCTATTGGGGTAGATCAAGATAAATTTAGGAAGGTATTTTTACAGTTATAAGCTTACAAATACTTACAATATTTCAATATTATGTTATAATTTAACCTTACTATACTCAAACTACAGCTATATTTAGTTTTATAATCATTGGCTTTTGCGTAATTTGGCTGCTGTTGACAACAAACACTAAATTAAAATATAATAATACAATGAGAATAGCTGTAGTAGGCGCCACTGGTTTGGTTGGTGGCGAAATGTTGAAAGTACTGGCAGAACGTCAGATTCAAATAACAGAATTGATTCCGGTTGCCTCTGAAAGATCAGCAGGTAAAAAGATTACTTTCAAGGGTAAAGAATACACCATAGTAGGGATGAAGGCAGCTATTGAACTCAAACCAGACATTGCTATTTTCTCAGCAGGAGGTAGCACTTCTTTAGAGTTTGCCCCCCAATTTGCTGCAGTAGGTACTATAGTCATTGACAATTCATCAGCTTGGCGAATGAGCCCAGAACACAAGCTGGTTGTTCCTGAGATCAACGCTGGTTTACTTACCAAAGAGGATAAAATTATTGCCAACCCTAATTGTTCTACCATCCAAATGGTAGTAGCCTTGGCTCCCCTTCATAAAAAATACAAAATAAAACGTGTAGTAGTATCTACTTACCAAAGTGTGTCAGGATCGGGCATTAAGGCGGTAAACCAAATGGAAGCTGAACGCAAAGGCGAAGAAGCTGAGCCTGCTTACCCTCACGCTATTGACAAAAATGTGCTTCCTCACATTGATGTATTTCTTGACAATGGCTATACCAAGGAAGAAATGAAGATGGTGAACGAAACCAAAAAAATTATGGGGGATGACAATATTCAGGTGACAGCCACTGCGGTGCGTATTCCAGTAGTAGGTGGGCACTCTGAGGCGGTAAATGTAGAGTTTGAGCAAGATTTTGATTTGAAAGATGTACGTGACTTGATGGCTAACACACCTGGTGTGGTTTTGCAAGACGATGTACAAAATAATGTGTATCCTATGCCATTGGATGCGCACGGAAAAGATGAAGTGTTTGTAGGGCGTTTGCGTAGAGATGAAACCCAACCCAATACACTAAATATGTGGATTGTGGCTGATAACCTACGCAAAGGCGCAGCTACCAATGCAGTACAAATTGCTGAATACCTGATTGATCAATTTTGGTCGGTAAAAGCATAAAGTAAGTCATTTTTTATTTTATTTGAAAGCCTTCTGAAGAACTTCGGAAGGCTTTATTTTGTTGACAAAACAAATTATATTGATCACTCAAACTCAGTCCAACCTTTATATGAGCCAAATAGAAGCTACCCTAAAACAACTCCCAACCAACGCCGGAGTGTATAAGTTTTTTGATAAAAATGATGTTTTGCTATATGTAGGCAAGGCCAAAAATCTGAAAAACAGGGTAAATAGCTATTTTAACAAATCGGCTCAGCATAATCGTAAAACAATCAACCTGGTCAAGCAAATTGCCCATGTTGACTACACCGTTGTAAACAGTGAGTTTGATGCTTTATTGCTGGAAAATAACCTCATAAAAAACTACCAGCCTAAGTACAATATTCTACTAAAAGACGATAAAACCTACCCTTATATACTGATTACTAACGAACCTTTTCCAAAACTGGTAGTCACACGAAAACTTGAAAAACACAAAGGACGTTTTTATGGTCCGTTTACCAACTTAAAGGCAATGAATGCCATTGTAGAGCTTATTAGAGAGTTATACACCATAAGAACCTGCAACTTGTACTTGTCAAAGGAAAACATTCAACAAAATAAGTTTAAATTATGCCTGGAATACCATTTAGGTAATTGTCAGGCACCGTGTGAAGGTTTGCAAAGTGAAGAAGATTATTTAAAAGACCTGGAACACGCCAAGCATATTCTGAAAGGTAATATTCATATTGTAAAAACTTACCTCAAGGAGCAAATGCTTGCCCACGCTGAGAAACTTGAGTTTGAGAAGGCTGAGGCACAAAAACAAAAACTTACCTCACTAGATAAGTTCCAAAGTAAATCGTTGGTGGTAAACCCCAATAAAGTGATAGATACGGATGTGTTTTCTATTATTTCAGACGAAAACTATTCTTATGTCAACTTCCTTAAGATTAAAAATGGGGCAATTATACACACCCAAAGCATAGAAATAGCCAAAAAATTGGACGAAACCGAAGAAGAGGTTTTAACCTTGGTAGCATTTAACCTGCGAGATACCATTGGAAGCAATGCTCCAGAGATTATAACAAACCTACCACTCAATATAAGTGATGACCGGTTTACCAATACTATTCCGCAGATTGGTGACAAAAAGAAATTACTCTCGCTTTCGCAAAAGAATGTGTTGTATTACAAAAAAGAAAAAATTCAACAACGTTTATTACGCCAAGGCAAAGACAAAAGTAGAGTGGTACTGGAAGAGCTTCAGAAGGTACTCAGAATGAAAGAATTACCACGTCATATCGAATGTTTTGACAATTCAAATATCCAGGGAACTTACCCAGTGGCGTCTATGGTTTTCTTTCGCAATGGTTTTCCTTATAAAAAGGGGTACCGTCACTTTAATATCAAAACAGTTGTGGGGCCAGACGACTTTGCATCAATGAAAGAGATTGTCCACCGACGGTATAAAAGGTTATTGTACGAAAAAGCCGAGTTACCCCAATTGATTGTAATAGATGGCGGCAAAGGGCAATTGAGTGCTGCTTGTGAGGCATTAAAAGAACTTGATTTATATGGCGAAATTACCATCATAGGCATTGCCAAAAAGCTGGAAGAGATTTATTTCCCAGAAGATAGTATTCCTTTGCACATTAGTAAAAAATCGTCTGCGCTTAAATTATTACAAAAAGTAAGGGACGAAGCACACCGTTTTGCTATTGAGTTTCATCGCAATAAAAGAAGTAATGATAGCTTACACTCAGAGTTGGAAGCAATAGAAGGAGTAGGAGAAAAAACAATTACCAGCTTACTCAGGCATTTCAAAACAGTAAATAATGTGGCACAGGCATCAACACAAGAAGTTGCAAAAGTGGTAGGCAAGGCTAAAGCGAACTTGATTAGGGCTTATTTTGAGAGTAAGGAAAGTAAAGAACAAGAATAGTAATGCTCCTTATTATCAATAAACGCACCTAATAGTTAAACAGCAATCATCATTCTTTAGTCAAATCACTTATGCTTAAGCAAAAAAGGCAAAGCTTGGCTTTGCCTTATATTTAACTTCAAACAGTTGTCAATTATTTTAACAAGTGCTGCTTAGAACGGTTACGCCATCCAGCATCGTACTTGCTTGATGCAAAATATATTTTGAGGTCAGCATCATATTTCGATTTCACAAAAAAGACCTTCTTTTTAGCATCATATTTCGAACTTGTAAAAAACCATCGCCCGTCTTTATTAGCATCGTATTTACTTTTTACTTCATATACTACCAAATCGGCATCATACTTACTGTTTACGGCAAATACTTTAATATCAGCATCATATTTACTCCCTACCTTAAATACAGTTTGAGCAAAAGCGCCAAAAGTAGTAATGATTAACAAGCAAATGGTGGTTAATAGTAGTTTTTTCATCATTTTATTTTTTTATATTCAATAATTCCTGTCAGCATGTTAAACGATGAAAAAGGTAAAAAGGTAAATTTTTATACGAATACCCGCCAATGTCCAACAAACCTCTATTTAAGGTTCCATCAAACTCACTCAAGGTTGCAAAACCACTGAACAATTTTCTGGCATACACTCTATAATTAATCAGAAATAATATCTTTGTGTATATACTCTGACTATCAATCAAAACTTTACTAAATCGTTATGTTAAATACTGCCACCCTGGATATTGTCATTGCGTTGGCATTTACCTATTTTATTCTCGCCCTTATGGTGTCTTCTATCAATGAGGGTATATCCAATGTACTGAATATGCGAGGTAATATGCTCAAAAACTCGCTTTTTAACCTCTTTTATAAGTCTGACAATGACCAAATAGCTTCGGCTAAAGATATTACCCAAGAGTTATCCAAAGAAGTAGATCCTGACTGGCAAAATTGCTTAAAAAAAATCATTGATACCCCTTTTATAGACTCTCTCAGGAGTAAAGCAGATAAGTTTCCTAAGTATATCCCTCCCAAAAACTTTGTGCTAGCTATGATGCAGTTTTTGAAAGAGCAAATCAATAATCACGATGAACATAATTTTTTAAATCAACTGAAGGTCAAACTTGAAAAAAATGAGATAGAAATGATTCAGGGCAAGTTCAAAGCAAAACTTTTGGAGTTTATAGATAGATCTCAAAATAATGTAGAAGCTTTCAAACAAGAAATTGAAGATTTTTACACCAATTCGGTAGATCACCTGCGCGACTGGTACCGCCGGAAGGTAAAGCTATTGATGTTTTTGTACGGGTTACTTATAGCAGTGGCGTTTAATGTAGACACTTTTTATATAGGTAAGATATTATGGCAAAACCCTGACCAGGCAGTGGAATTCTTGGCTACTATGCAAAATTACAAGGCAAGCCCTAAAGATAGCACAACCACTGATACTACCATTCAACGGATAGTGCAAAACACTGTAAAAGATATTGGAAAAAACTATGCATTACTGAAACCATTGCCTATAGGATGGAGCAAAACCAAAGCAAAAGAAGCCAGTAATGATTTTTGGGCAATTATACACAAAGTGTTTGGCTGGTTGGTTACCGCAATGGCAGTATCTTTAGGTGCTCCCTTTTGGTATGAGTTATTCAATAAATTGCTGAGTGTGCGTAAATCGATGGCACCCGCAGCCACTACTGCTCCCCCTCCTCCACCTAAAAACGAAACAGGATCGCAGGCACAGTCAAAAGGCTAATACACTGGCATATTTATTAAGCCCCTGACTAAATCAACTCAGGGGTTTTATTTTTCCTGGTATTCAGGGTGTTTTTTGATAAAACTGTGTAGGCTACTCAGGGCTGTTTTACGCACTTTGTTTTGCAAAAATGACGACCACCCCAGTAAATATCCTATAGGCCCCAAGGCCATTTGACTCCAGCGATAAAAGGAAAAAAAATCTTCGTGTTTAACAATTTTTCCATCTTTAAACCAAAATTTTGCCTCTATTTTATTGTGTACTTTGCGTCCAGTAGATGAAAAAGTATAGATGGGCTCCCAATGACAACTTCCGGCTGACTCGCTTGCCTCTACATCCTTAAAGGTGAGTGTAAAATCTTTAGCGCGACTGCACAACATGTGCCACATTGCCTGGGTTTGTTTACTCGTTAGGTTTTTAAATGCTGAATCTGAAAACGTCGCATCACTGGCATAACAAGTATTCATTGTTTTGTAATCGAGCTTGCTAAATGCCTCATAAAATGTTTGAATAAGTGCTTGGTTATTTGCTGCCATCATTGATGTGTATTTGGGGAGGTGTAGTGTTCAATAATTTTTATTTATTTCCAAAGTTATCACATTCCCCGATAGAGTGCAATAGAATTAGTATATAAATACTAATTCCAGGTTTAAAGGGATAACAGCGCTCAATAAAAGGCTATTATGTTAAAAAATCATAAAGTATTGAAATATATCAAAGAATAACTATACCATATCGTTTAGGATAAGGAAGATAATAACAAGCCAAACAACCAACATACCTACCACAATAATTGTCACTTGTTTGCCTCTTTTTTGGGCTTTTGCTACTTCATCTACTGGCTTAGTGTATATAGCTTGTTCTTCACGAAGCTTGGCTTGATTACGTTTAAAGGCTTCTTGAAAGCTTTTTTTCTGGTCACGCTGTTCTTTGGCTTTTTCTTCTTGGTATTGTTGGTGAATCTCCTTTTGTTTCTTAAGGAATGCACTTCTAAACATGTCAAACTTCTCGGCAGAGGTTTGCGGCATTTCGGCCGATTGAGGAGAGGGTGTTTGTGGTTTGGAGCGTGGTTTTACATTACGGCGATCACGCGTGAAGTGCCTTAATTGTTGTGCCTGCAAATAAATAAAATGCTGGTCATATGTTGCTTTTTCCTGTTCATTTGATAATATACGATAGGCTTCTTGTATTTCTCTGAACTTATCAGCAGAGTAATAAGGATTACGTGTATTTTTGTCAGGGTGGAACTTTTTTGCCAGGTTATAATAGGCGCTTTTGATTGCTTCAATATCAGCACTTGATGGTATGTCCAAAATTTGATAATAGTCTTTCATGAAAATGATATTTTACAAAAAATGAATCACATTTGATATGAGGCATACCTCAATGATCATGATGTTTTGCTGATAGGGTTATAGTCAAATATATTAAAAACTTTCCAGAATCAGGGATAAAACTTGTACATCTTAAACGATCGTTTGAGGGTTTTATGCTAGAACAAACAACAAGCAGTTGACACTTGGATAAAGTCAAAAAACATTTTCCGGAGGTTGGCTTAGTTGTTTCCTGCTTTTTACACTGTTTATAAACGCGTTTTACCCAAAAACTTCAGGAAAAGTACTATCTTGGTTTGGCAAACCAAACATCAGACTTATAACCCATCACACTTGTTGCCCGTTTAATAAGGCAAATATTCTAACAGGGTATTTACATCATTTTGTTGTTGTTTGTTCTCTGCTTACATCAATAATAAAAATAGATGCAAGATTGTAGAGATAGCAACACATCTATGCACCAGTACAATGCGTATATATATTTTTTAACCCAAATAATAAAGTGAGATTTGTATAACCATCATTATAATATGAAAAAAACCATAATATTCTTATCACTTTTGGTGATTATCGCAGGTTTTGTATTTTATACACCACCCAGTCAACTTGGCCACAATATTGACCCAAGAGACTCCTCTAAAAAACTTAAACCAGAAAAGATTCATACCCAAAAAGCCCGCATTGTAAGCGGTATTATCAATTTTCATCATTATCGTCAAATGAAATTCAACGACTCATTGTCGGTAGTCATGTTTGATTCTTACATCAAATCGCTAGACAATAGCAAGCTCTATTTCTTAAAATCTGACATCGAAGAATTTAAGAAATACCGCTACTACCTCGACGATGACTTGCAAGTGGGTAAGGTAGATGTAGCCTATAAAATATTTAATCGTTTTCGCCTGCGCTTTCTAAGTCGTATCGAAAAAAATCTTCAAATCATTCAAAAAGATTTTGATTTTACTAAAGATGAATCATACGAGACAAATCGTGATAATGCCGAATGGAGCAGTTCTGAAGCTACGCTGGATAAGGTATGGGGCAAAATGCTTAAACACCAGTTTTTAGGCTTACGCTTGAGTAAAAAGAAAGATACAGAAATACGTAAGCTATTGAAAAGACGGTTTGAAAACTATAAAAAAAATGTCATACAGTACACGGCAGAAGATGTTTTTCAGATATACATGAATGCTTTATCTGAAACTTACGACCCTCACACCAATTACTTTTCGCCTATATCATCTGACAATTTCAAAATCAGAATGAGTAAATCTCTTGAAGGTATAGGTGCTGTATTGAGTACCGAGGGAGACTACACTGTTATACGCTCGGTACGACCTGGTGGGCCTGCTTTTAAAACCAAAGCGTTGCACCCCAATGATAAAGTAATAGGAGTAGCCCAAGGTGATAAGAAAGAATTTATTGATGTAGTAGGCTGGCGAGTAGATGAAGTGGTACAGCTCATACGTGGACCTAAAGGTTCTATAGTAAGGTTAAAACTACTTAAACATGATGCTACAACTAATAGTGAGCCTCAAGTGTTACGTATAGTACGGGATAAAATAAAACTTGAAGAGCAAAAGGCTTCTAAAAAAATCATCAAACTTGACCACAATGGCAAAGCATTCAAAATAGGGGTTATTCACATTCCTTCATTTTACCTTGATTTTGACGCTTATCAAGCAGGACAAAAAGATTATGCAAGTACCAGCAATGACACACGTCGTTTGATAAAAGAGCTTCAAAAAGAAAAAGTAGATGGCATCTTGATCGATTTACGCTATAATGGTGGTGGGTCGCTCAAAGAAGCGGTTGACTTGACTGGTTTGTTTATCAAGGAAGGACCTGTGGTACAAGTACGTGACTCACGTGGAAAAATAGAAGAGCTAAAAGATAAAAACAAAGAGCAGGCTTATGCTGGTCCCTTAGGAGTATTGGTAAACCGCTATAGCGCCTCAGCCTCAGAAATTTTTTCAGGTGCTATTCAGGATTATAACCGGGGGATAATTATAGGTGAGCAAACTTATGGTAAAGGTACTGTACAAAATGTAATTAACCTGGACAGATTTGTTCAAGATAAAACAAAAAAAGCAGGACAGTTGAATTTAACCCTGGCTAAGTATTATAGAATTACAGGAAGTAGCACCCAAAACCAAGGAGTCACTCCTGACATTAAGTTGCCGTCGGTATACCTAAGCAACGAAGTAGGCGAAAGCTCTCAACCCAGTGCTTTACCTTGGGACGAAATAAAATCGGCTAGTTTTGCAGCTACTAATCATATTACACCCAAAATGAAAGACAAACTCCGACAATATTACCAACAACGTTTGAAAACTGACGAAGATTTACAGCGATTGTTAAGTGATATTAAAGAAATAAGGGCTGAACGTAAACGTACGGTAGTGTCTTTGAATGAAAAAATAAGGCTTGCCAAAAAAGCAGAATGGGATAAAAAAGAGCAAGAACGCAAAGTACGCGATAAGAAGCTACACAAGAAAGAAAACCGGGATGTGTTCTTACAAAATGGCGGTCAAATATTGTCGGAAATGATTCGTGTAAATGGTGGACAATAAGTAATGCGAATCAATAGCTAGTGCATTGGGGATTAAATAAGTTGCCTATTAATTTGGATGAATTTTGTTTTCTGACGAGTCGTAAAAATGGCGGATAGCCATAGCTATCCAACTTTTTCACGAGGAAGTCAGGGGGCAAAAGTCGCCAAAGAATATGTGAGTAACTTAGTACCCGATGCACTAGGCTATTCTCTGAGAACAAAGTTCATCAACAATCACACTAATGACGATTTAAACAAGCTCTAACGGCAAGGATTCTGAGAAACCTTGCCGTTGTTTTTTTGCAAATATATTGCTGGCAAAATCTACCTTAGGAATGGTACCAAAATAAATACGCATTCTTAACCTCATCTTTTGAGGCTATACTTTGTTAAAAAATAGCCGAATAGCGATGCTATTAGCCGACCTTCCCTCAAGCTCGCTCAACATCCACTGGATATTGCCGTACCGCGTCTAGCAACAAAATATTTTAGCGTTACTATAGAAATTTATTTTTACACCATTCCTTATCGGAATATAGCACAGTTCTTTTGCCAAATACTAAATAAACAATGCTTGAACCTCAACTACCCTTACCTCCCCCCTGATAAGGCCACTTTACTATGCCTACTTTTTTTGGCTCCTGATAAACCCTTATTTTTAAAAAACCAGTGTTTATACGCTTACATCGTCCTTTCATAACATCTATATTTGTAACCTAAAAAAGTTGCACAGCACTATATGACTGCATAAAAAGCAAGTGTAAACTTGCTGGTTAATGTGAGTAAACCTTCACAAAGTAACCAATCTCTTGAAGGGTATCATTAAAATATCTAAGCAACGTACCCATTCCAACTTATATAACACGTTCTCAACCGCTGAACATTTAGTTCATAAAATTGCACATTTATGTTAAGATTAGGCATTTTAAACTTCCGCCGAAAAAAAAATAGTCAAACAAAAGTGATTGACAAAGAACTAAGGCACCATATCATAAGCAAGCTTCCCGCAAGATTGGGCACAACTACTGCTACCACTTTTGTTGAAAGTAAACAACCTTTTATATCAGACTTTCATTGGGGCATAAAAGTTCAAGAGCAAAATCAAATACAAACAATTATCAATATTCTCTTAAACAAAGACTATTTGCAACAAGAAACAAATAGTACTTTCTCACCCAAAAAACTTTTTGCTACTTTTAATAAGCATCAATCAACTGAAAAAAATACCGTGTTGATAGAAACCAGAGGTAAACTAATTAATGCTAGTCATGCGCTCCTGTTGGCCAGCAAAACCAATACAGAAGTCATACTGGCAGGCCAACCCTTACCAATAGCCCACACCTTATGGTTGTATAAAAAAATCTTTAAAATTACACTACCCCAAAACCTCCATATCATAGTAAATGGTTACCTTTCATCCATTGGGCTACGCGATTATATCCTAAACGATTTGGGAGCAAACATAAACATTGAATGGGCTTGTTACTACGGTAATACCACCACAGGGTATCTTAAAGCACCTCTTAATGAGTGTAATGGCTTCGGGACAATAAATGGTCAAAACACTGATGCATTTATTCATAAAGGGTTGCTTTATTTAACCAGAGAAAAACATTCACACACAATAAATACGGAAGATCGGGCAGATGAAGTTGATGGTAGGTTTTATTTAAAACCGAAAAATGAGCTTGAAGCCTGGGTTTTAAACTGGGAGCAAGAAAACTGGCAATACCTTACAGGTAATACTACCATGCAAGATGGCATTATTTATTTACAGTGCCGTGAAGACGATACTCACAAAGCAAAACAAAAACTCATCTTTGAAATCCCTACACCTATGTATCATTTTTTAGGCTTTAAGGAGTTTCAAACCAAGTTTAATGTCTTGTTAAACCTACACAAACCGAAATATTTAAGTTATCATTCAACAATCAAAAATTATACAGCTTCACCTTAGTTTAGTTAGCCCTTGGTGTAACTCACTGGTATCCACAACCACTTAATTGCTATTATTCACCCATAAGAAAAGTACCCAAACACTATTTTTCTCTATACAAGTCTCTTTGGAAAAAAATGTCAGATTCTCTATATTGGACAAAGTTATTAAATCTAGTTTGGTATGGCTCATCCTGAAGTTTTTGTTGGGAGACAAAAACAGATTGTACGTTTTCAAGAACACTTTACGAAGCAATTCAAAAAAAGTGGCTTTTCTCTAAATCCTTTTGCAAAGAAGAAAAGAGAGGCCTCCTACGCACAAGTGTTTTTATTATACGGAGAAGATGGTTTTGGCAAAACGTCGCTCCTCCAGGCCTACCTTGATGCAGCAGAGAAAGTAGCACAAGCCCAACGTTCTAAAATAAAAACAATTTATATCAACTGGGAGAACTACTACGATCGCAAAAGTGTATTACCTAGCACAAGAGTAAAAATGATGGATGCTCTTGCAGATATTTTTACAACTAAAGAATTAGGCATTCACGAACATTTCAGCTACTATTACCAAACCAAACAACAAATTCAGGCAGTAGAAGATAAAGTAGAAACCCTTAAAAAAGCCAATAAAGATTGGGCAATTAACATTTCGGAAACTGTAGATTTCACTGAGCTTGAATTACCCCCAAGAGGTTCAAAAAGCAGTTTGGTTCCACTAACTGAAAGTGAAATTAGCATTACTGAAAGTAAAACACAAGAAACGACACTTGCATGGTTGCGCAAAAAAGACATCTTAGAAGATCAGGATTTGTATTTATACGAATTTTCAGAGAAAGAACTTGTCAAATCACTGGTTTTTTGTTTGCAGGAGGCTTCTAAAGCTTATCCTTTGCTACTGGCCATCGATAACTATGAAATAATTAATAGCAAAGACCTTAATATATGGTTACGTGACCACTTTCTTTCCACGCTTTACGCCGAAGATTTTACAGGAATAACAACTATTGTTTGTGAAAAAAATAACCACACACAAGAGTATCGTAATAGTTTACCCGAAACATTATTACATTTTCAGAACTTAGAAAATCTCTTGTTTACCTATCAAAACACACAGGATTTAGCTATTGAGATAGGGGTAAAACTTACTGAAACACAAATAAAATCACTAAATGAACACACCAAAGGAATACCCCTAGTCGTGAAAGACTCCTTGTATTTACTAAAAAATAAAATCATCAATTTTAGTGACCTTACCATCAGTTTACAGCGCTACAGCAAAACTCACCAAATGGTGATTCAAGGATTGATTGAGCGCTTTATTAAACATAGTCCTAAAAGCGATCTGCAAAAGATATTTCACTTGGCAATGCTACGCACTTGGAACATAGGAGTATTATCTATTCTTTGGAAAACTAATGATGATAAGGCAACAGCATTAAAGTTTAAAGACCTTGCCGATACCTATTCTTTTATAGATACTAACAAGCTTGAAATGCACAAAAAAGTACGGCAAGTGCTTCGTGCGAACCTGGTAAGTCAATCAGATATGACTAAACACTCATTAATGCGCGACGAAATTATAAGCTATGGTAAAAACATGAGCATTTTTTATAAAAATAATATTAACAAACTAAAAAAAGAAATTCCAAATATAGAACAACGTTACCAGAGCGAAGATTACCAAATAGCATTGTTAGACTATTGTAATGCTTTATTGTGGTCTAATCACAATAAGTTTTTTAGCTACTTAAGCGGGTTAATTGTAGAAATGATGCAATTTAGCCGCGACCTTGCAAGGCAGCTTATGTATAACATTATAGAGTTTAAGCCTGCCCTTATTACACCACATAAACTTATTTCTCAGATAATACTTGAAGGAGTAAGCCGCTTTAAGCCACTCAAGTTTGCCAATTTCAAAGAGAAAAACTCTCCAGAAGTAATGGATTTGATTCGTTACCTGAAAAAAGAAAAAACATTGGACGACACCCAACGTACTTTGATTGATTTTAGAATGGCTGAAAGCAAGTGTCGGAGCGAGTTATACGAAGATGCGTTTGACATGTTTATCAAATGTCAAGAAGCACTGCAAGGGGTTACATCTTTTGATGACACATTAGAAGAAAACTTTTTTAACCTGGGATACTTTTCTGATGACCCAGAGTTTACCTCAAAAGCTTATCAAAAAACCATAGAAATTCGCCCAAACAATTATCACTCTTGGAATAACCTTGGTAATGCATATATAGACCTGCAAAAATATAAGGAAAGCATTTACTGCTACAAGCAGGCTATAGAAATTAACGATAAATTCGAAAAAGCCTGGTACAACTTAGGGGCTACTTACGTTGATCTTAAACAGTATGAAAAAGCAATCCCTTGCTATGAAAAGGCCATTGATATCAAACCTGATTTTGATTCTTGGTATAGTTTAGGTTTGACCTATACCGATATGAAAATCTACGAAAAAGCAATTTATTGCTTTGAAAAAGCCATAGAAATCAACCCTGAAACCGAACTCTGGTATATATTAGGGGTAACTTATTCAAACTTACAAAAACACGAGGAAGCCATTCCCTACTATAAAAAATCACTGGAAATTAACCCTAACAATCCAATGGTGTGGTATAATCTAGGCATTACCTATGCTAATCTAGGACGTGATCGAGATGCTCTCCCTTGTTTTGAAAAAGCTGTTGGACTCAACCCTGAGTTTGACTTAGTTTGGTACAACCTCGGTATTATTTATATCAACCTTGGTGAATACGAAAAATCTATCCCTTGTTTTCAACGAGTAGTAGAAGAAAAACCAAATTTTGATAAGGCACTTTACAACATTGCTCGTGCATACAACTTTATGAAAAACCGTGATAAAACACTGGAGTATCTCAAAAAGTTTGTAGTGCTCAATAGTAAATGGAAACGTAATGCCTACAAAGATCGAAGTTTTGAATGGCTATGGGAAGATGATGATTTTTTGAATTTGGTAGGCTAATTTTTTAAAATGACTTATACAATGAGCTTAAGCAAGAAAGGTAAAGCCATTCGACCTTACCTCAATAAATAGTTTCCTTTTTAAGAAGTATTAATACTCCCATAAATTATGCTCAAACTCCATCAAATCGTATTCAATTTTTTGAGATAAATACAATACTTTTTGAGCTTTCTTTGTATCCTGGTCTCCATACTCCTGATTAATAATTGTTACAATGTCATTATCATCAGGGTTTGATACTTTTACAATACGAGAGTTGAATAAACGTAGTTCCATAGCATCACCCAAAGACATGTGACGGCGTGGGTTTTCAGGGTTATACCAAAAAGCTCTCACATCTTCAAAAGTTCCTTTTTTCTGAGACTCTTCATAAGCCTCTTTAAAGTACTCATATAAATCTCTGTATTTAAATGATGCCAAACGATAATCACCTAATTGTGTTTCTTGGTTTGTTCCTTGTGGAATAACCATAGTAATAGATTGGATATCCCAGTACATTCTTGAACGTCTACGATCAAATATCAAATCCTCCTTTAACTCTAGAATATACAAGTCAGTTGCCCGCAAAGGAACAGTATCTTGAACCGAGTCATCATAATAATTTAATTTGTTTAAGAAGTCTTCAAATTGCATTGGGCTAGAAACACCATCGGTGGTAGGTGAAGAGTTAAACTCATAAGGTTGTAATTTCTTAGCTTTCACAGCATCGATAATTACTTGAGTAATTTCATTCTCAATAGAAAAGAAAGGCTTGTTTTGTTTTTCACGCAAATTAATCTTACGCCATACCGTAGTACGGTACATTATATCTGATTCAAAAATTGGCTGTCCAAAAATTGGTTTTGATTTTTTTGAACCCCTTACCGAATTGGGGTTATATCCGTTTGGTCCATATTGTGCCCAAACCGATACATCTAAAACCAATAAAAACACCAATATACCTGTTATACTTAACCACGATTTTTTCATAGTTAGAACTTTATTATTTTATAGTTATTTGTTTTAAAAAATATGTCACTTAAATAACGATTTAAGTGACATATTATTTATATAGTCGAATGTTGTTTTTCAACTCTATCTTACCCTGAAACTAATAATCCGGTTTCGGATTGGTGCAGTCTCAACAGACCCACGGGAGTTTACTCTTTGCACTCCTAACACTTTGATCATTACACCATCTCCTCTACGTGTTTTCAATGCACGCACATTCACTGCGCCTCCATTGACCTTACGAGAACCAGTAGAACCACCACCTCTAAAGGTAGTTACTTCAATACCTGTTACTCTATAAGTAGCTTCTTTAGGCAAGGCCTTTTTAAAGTTATCATCAGCCTTTGCTATCACCTGAAATCTTGCTGCGGGTAATGGTCGCTCTATATTTACTGCTCCACCATTTCTATTTGCTAACATTACAGTTGGAGGAGGCACTGGTAGTACATCAAATGTTTTTGATCCAACCAATGTACCATTACTACTTACTGTAAGTCTGGTTTTAGCACCACCACCAGGAAATATAGTAACATCACCTTTTTTAGCGCCAGGTATAGCAGAGCCATTTGTAGCCTGAAAACTAGGGCTATAAGCCGCACCCAAAGCAGGTACAGATGTTACCAATGGGTTGGCACAGTTTCTATATAGTGGGTTAATAGTAGCCGACGAAATCAAAAGTACAGGCTGAACAATTGTATACTCTTCCTTATGTCTAAAGGTGGTATCTCTACCTTTACTTTTGAAAGTGACAGTACCTTCCCAAGATCCTTTTGCTCTACCATCAGTATAACCACCAGGATCGCTTACTTTAAAACTTACCTTACCTATGCCATCATTTACAGGAATAGGAGAGCCATTTAAAGTCATTTTAGGTTGTGCTTTACTTGCTGATGCAGAAATAAACAGCTCAGCTTTATATTCATCACCAGGAGCAACAGTTTTTGCTTCTACGCTTACACCTGCGCGTACTTTGTCAAACTTAAGGTCATTGGTTAAATCACCAGCCCCTAGTTTTTTCAAAACCTCTGCTTGATAACGAAGAATTTCTGATTGTTTCTGAGTTAAAACAGCCAAAGCTGCTACTACTGGAGTGTGACCAAAGTTAGCTTCTGCAAAATCTTTATTCTTTTGAATGGGATCATTTGCATACAAAGCTTTCTTCTGATTACCTTCAGCTAATGGTTCAAATTTAGGTAAATCTAAATCTTTGAACTCAGTAGACAACCAAGCTACGTATTTATCCAGTTTATTCTTAAGTTTATAACCTTCTCCTTTTCCCTTAGATTCTCCAATCATGATCTCCCCTACTTTTCCTTCTTCCTTGGGATTTTTTACCACGTGGGTTTTACTATCAATACCATCACCAGCATCTTTGATTAACATTTGCTTGATTTTGGTTACCTCCCCGATAATTTCCGAAGTTTTCTTCTTAAGAAGTTCTGCTCTCTTGATTCTTTCGAGACCTTGACGAGAGTTTCCATTCTTTTTCACGTCCCTTTTCAAAGCTTCCAATGCTTGGTCACTTGATTTTTTGGCGTTTGTTAAAGAATGCTCTAATGCGCTATTCAAAAATATGAATTTGTCCATAATAGATGAACTTACCTGAAGTGCTAGCATTGCCATTAATACTAGGTACATCAAGCCGATCATCTGTTGCCGTGGACTTAACTTTTCACCTGCCATAAGAATTAATTAATTTTAAAAGTTTATCAATAGTTTAAAAAAAATTAACCTTTCATGGCAGCAAGCATGCTTCCATAAACCTTGTTCAAAGAAGTAAGGTTTCCAGCAAGTGCAGACATTTCAGTTTTAAGGGTTGCAGCATCTTTTCCAGCACTAGAAACATTTTCTACTGCTACGCCTAAACCTTTATAAAAATCGTTTACAGATTTCACATGTTTTTTAGCTTCACGCATCTCTACTTCATAAAAAGTATTCAATTCAGTCAGGTTTTTTGTCAACCCCTGAACTTGTGCATGATAAGCTTTAGCATCTTTAGAAGCATTTGACATTTCACTCATTGCATTAATGGTAGTCTTGTAAGACTTGTTCATTTCTACAATTGCATTAGATGCTAATTTCACATTCTTAGCATACTCCTCAGTAGCTACTGAAGCTGAGCTAAGTTTGCCCATTTTGGTTACGTTTTCACTAAGGCTCTTCATTCCATTGCCAAAGCTTTCTATTTTAGCGCCTGTCAAAGACTTAGCTAAAGCTGCGTCAATTTCAGCCAACTTTTTAGATACACTTGGGTCTTGACTTACAGCGGGAGCACCTGAACCTGGTAATACAGGTTTGTCACTTGGTACATAATTTTCATCATTCAATTGAGGGTAAATTAAAGACCAATCAGGACGGTGATTTTCCGCATGAAGAGGAGCAAATGCAGCAATAAAAAATAAGAAAGCTTCAGTAATAAGACCAGCAGCCAAAATAGGTCCTCCATTTGGTAAGTGAAGGATTTTAAACATTGCACCTATAATAACAACTGCAGCTCCAACATTTGTAACTCGTGGTACAATGAAAGTATAGACATACTCCATGGTACTCAGTTTCTTTGATGAACTCATTTCAGTAAAAGTTTAGTGTTTAAAATTTAAGAATAGTTTAACAAGTATAAATTTAGTAGTTGTATTGAAAGAATGCAATGATATGCATGTTTTTATCGTCCAAGATCAACCTCTTCGCCAGAAGATCGACCTAAATATGTCATAGCACAACGGAAGCCAATAGAAGTAGACGAAGAATCCCAATGTTGGAAAGTTCTTGCACCAGTTTCGCAATAATATGCAATGTCTTTCCAAGATCCTCCTCTAATTACTCTTCGGTTGTTTATATTTACATCATTTTTACCTGCTTTAGTAATAGGTGGGTTATATACAGGGTTTAAGTCCCATACTACAGGTACTGAAGACTCGAAGTAAGCATCTAGTACCCACTCAGCTACGTTTCCAGCCATATCGTATAATCCATAATCATTAGGGAAATATTGGGCAACAGGACCTGTGTAGGCAAAACCATCATCATAATAGTTACCTCTACCAGGCTTAAAGTTTGCTAACATACACCCAAGTGTATTTCTCAAATAAGGACTTCCCCATGGGTACTTTGCCATATCACGACCACCTCTTGATGCGTATTCCCACTCGGCTTCTGTTGGTAAACGAAAACGAGGTGCAGGGTAAGGATCACCTTCTACTGTATGACGGTAATAATTCAAGTGCATGGTACGCCATTGACAAAAGAAATTAGCTGCTTGCCAATCTACTCCAACCACAGGATAATCATCAAATGCAGGGTGCATAAAATAATACTCCATCAAAGGATCTCCCATGTGGTGAGCGTATTCTGTACTCCAGCGTGTTGTATCTGGATACATTTCATTCATTACTTTTATAGAATCAGGTCTTACAGGAGTTCCATTTTTCAAAAATAGTTTATCCATTACACCTTCCTGATACTCTTGGGGCAGTTCTTCCCCTTGTGCTTGTCGTCCCTCAGAGTATGCCAACAATACATCCGTAAAAAGTCTGTATTGATTATTGGTAACCTCTGTCTGATCCATAAAGAAAGCACTGATAGTGATCTGCTTATTCAAATTGATTTGAGTTGCAGGAACATCTTCATCTGCTTGTCCCATGTGAAAAGTACCATTAGGTACAACGACCATTCCACTAGGCACGTACTGAGAATAATCACTTCTGACTTGTTCAAAAGGAATAATCTCACCTGCCGATCCGTTAATTCTTGACTCTAAGCTGTTTGGATCACCTTTCTTTCCAAACAAAAAACATCCCTGAAGAAATAGTACAGAGGATGCAATTAGAGCATAAGACAAAAACTTGTACTTAAACAACATTTTATTCATAACACCTAACAAATTAATGACAATTGTTTTTTTGGTTTAGCTTTATTATTTTATATAAGTTGATGTTTTATTCGGTAAACAACTAATATCGCGCCAAAATCATGGCACCTTTGTTCTTCTGTTTCCAAACCTGATTCGAAAACGGACTATTTACAATAATATTACTTTTTTTCCAATCGTTTTTATATGATCACTCATTATTATAACGGGGAGTATTAAGTTTTGGATCTGTAGTATGAAAAATAGGTATTTTGTATGATACAGATATTTCATGTGACGTGGGGTCTTTGGCTGATTGTCCAAAAAACACATAGTCAAAACCATACGCAATTTGTAGGGTTGGTTTCTTACTACTTTTATTCAACTTAATTCCTAAAATCAATGATGCTGATTCTTCTTGACGATATGATATTCCAGCAAAATATTTGTTGTCGTAAGTAGTAATTGCCCCTAGATCAAACGAATAGCCGCTTAAATCTGTTGGTACCATTTTAACCAACACAGAAGGGCTTACAGACCAAAGAGAGTTATACCCTCCTACATTGAAGTTATATCCAGCTAATACATAAAGATTACTAGCCAATATACCTTCACTTCCTTCTTGTCCAAAATTAAATTTTTGAGGAATGATATGATTCATACTTACTCCTCCAAAGAACGTATTGGAATGGTAATAAATGCCAGCTGCCATATCGGAGTTTGTTTGAGATAAAACTCCAGTCTGCAGTAACTTATCATCAGGGTCGATCGCCCTAAATTGATCAAAATCAATAGTTTGAGAATAAATACCTCCTCGCACACCTATAGATAGTTTGGCTTGAGTACCATTACGACTACCAAGTGGTACGTGATAAGCATAAGAAAGTTGCGCTTCACGGTTAATCAGAGGTCCAATCATATCATTGACAAAATGTAGCCCTACACCGCTACGAAAAGCATTATTGCCATAAGACACACTCATTACTTGTGTATTTGGACTCCCCCCATTATCAAAGGTTGGGTTATAGCCTGCCCACTGGGTTCTGTGAATAAATGAAGCAGAAAAATTACCTTCGACACCAGCATAAGCCGGATTGATAAATAACTGATTAAACATGTACTGGCTAAACTGTGCATCTTGTTGTGCTTTTACAGTAGTAGTTGTACTGCCTAACAGTAAAAAAAACAGTAATATTACTCTAGGAATCCTGTTCATAAGTCAAAAAAATAGCTTTGTTAAATAAACTTATAAATATTATGCAAGCATAAGTTTATAACAAAGCTACTTGATTGTAAAACTTATACTTACTTGATATTATTCGAAACCTTGATATAGTTTTCTATAGCCCCAGTCATTGAGGGAGCATTTGGCATAGGTGCTTCTATATCCAACACCAAGCCTGCATCTCTTACAGCCTTGGCAGTAGTAGGACCAAAAGCTGCTATACGAGTTTTATTTTGTTTAAAGTCTGGAAAGTTTGCAAATAAAGACTGTATTCCTGATGGACTAAAGAATGCAATAACATCATAATTCACATCAGACAAATCTGATAAATCACTCGCAACTGTTCTATATAATACTACTTCTGTAAAGTTGTAGTCATTTTTAGTCAAGAAATTTGGGATATCATCTTTTCGGATATCTGAGCAAGGGAAAAGATATTTCTCCCCTTTATGCTTTTTTACAATTTCTAATAAATCCTTTGCAGTTTTTAAACCTGTGAAAATTTTTCGTTTCCTCACTACGATATACTTTTGTAAGTAATTGGCAGTTTGGCTTGATACGCAAAAATATTTCATATCTGCGGGCACTTCAATTTTCATGTTTTTACACATTTCAAAAAAAAGTGTGACTGCTTTTCTACTAGTAAAAATCACGGCAGAATGGGCCAAAATATCGACTTTTTGTTTTCTGAACTCTTTTACAGAAACCGGTACAACATCGATAAATGGACGAAAATCTACCTTAATTCCGTATTTTTCTGCTAATTTAAAATAGGGTGATTTATCGTTACTAGGTTTAGGTTGTGAAACTAAAATGCTTTCTACTTTAAGAAGTCGCTC
Source organism: uncultured Microscilla sp. (assembly GCF_947493425.1). Taxonomy (GTDB): domain Bacteria; phylum Bacteroidota; class Bacteroidia; order Cytophagales; family Microscillaceae; genus Microscilla. The sequence continues at coordinate 30,743 of NZ_CANLRP010000005.1, forward strand.
ACGAACAATTTGAGGCATTTGAGGGTGTAGTTCACTCATGCGCTAAAGATTTTCTTTACTGTTTGCTGATTACAAAGTAAACTAGTTGAAAAGTAATAGTTTTATGCCAATTAACAAGGGGGTTAGTTCTGTGCTGCAAAGGTAGTAAAATAAATATAGATTTTTAAATTGAACCCGTTTATTTACATAAAAACTAACTAGCATAGTTTGGACAAAATGAAACCCTATGACAAAATAAATAAAATATTTATTCAACTCTGTGATGTATTCTTCAGCAGAAATAAGCATAAACACCGGAAAAATAACAGCTATAGTATAAAAGAGTTTTGATAGCCTCATGTATTCATAGAAATGAGTATACTCTATTTTTTCCAGACTTAATAATATCCCAAATACTTTTAAAAGAATATATTTCAGAAAAATTAAACCAAATACAATAGCAAAGAACAATGCATAGTTGGCAAGCAGTGAGACAAAGTCATAGTTAGCATTTACTAGTTTAAATGATACGTTAAGAATACCCGTTACGTCCTTTTGTGCAAGCATAAAAAACAAGCTTATGACTAACGCATGTAAAGCTAAAAACAACAGGTTGATGGCATTAAAAGGCTTACTTATTAATGAAATATCCTTGCGAGATAAACTTGAAACACTGCTGCGAAAACTGTAGTAGCTTAAAAATGTTTTAGGGTGGAAATTCCAAAGTAAGGTAAATACTCCCAATAAGACCCCACCTATTATAATCATGAAATCTTTCACTCCTGACAAATACCGACTTTTTTCCTGGATTTTAGATTCTTGCTTTTTAGTTTTTTTAGTTGTAATGAAATCTTCTTTAAAGTAGCCGATATGTACAGACTTCAATGGAAGACGATATCCCCTATCATAAAAGGTAAAAAACAACTTCTTCTTTTGATCAAAAGCCTGCTGAAGGCTATCAATGCTGAAAGTAATCCAACCCTCTTGCGTTACCTCTTTACAAAGTTTTTTATTTATAAAAATAAACACATCTTTAGGGCTATAAAGTGTAAGCGAATACCCTTTATACTTTTGGGTGTCTAACCAAAAACTAGCGGTTTTAGAGTCCACATGCCTGTCTTCTATGTAGGGCACATAAGAATTATACTTGGTGTCATACACTTGCCATTCATCTTCCAGGTCATAAATTTTAAGAAAACCATCCTGGAAGTTTTGTTTAGCATAAGTGTTTGCACACAAACCTAGTAACAACCCTAAAATCCAAACTACTTGTAAAGTATAATATTTCATAACAGACATTTTGAGTCTTACAAATATTTCAAAATCTACTTATAAAACCAAAATGTATTTTAGAACGATTAAAGTTTATTGGCTGTTCTCGAGCTTTACCCAGTGCATAAACAATATTAAAAATACCTGCTTTAGTAGGGAAATTAAGCCCTAGACCAAACCCTAGAGGGGTATCTTCGGTAAAAGTATTGATTGTTTTTTGTTGTAGCCATGATTGATCATAAAAAACAAATAAATATGAGTAATCATCAAATAAAAAGCGATATTCAAGATTGGCGATTACATAATGAGAGGCAAAGAAGGTATTTTGGTTATGCCCTCTTAAACTGTTGATCCCTCCTACCCTAAATAGTTCGTTGACTAATAATTGGTCATTGATAACTCCTCCTGTACTTAACTGCCAATAGAACACTGATTTTGAAGATGTTTTGGAGTAATGCTTCCACTTAGCTTTATATACCAATTTAGTAGTAGACAGTGGAATGTTTTTGTACAAATTTTCTGGTAACTCAGGGTTTTGTAAAATTTTTTTTTGTCCAATCTCCCCTGACAAACTTAAAAAATCACCTTTAGATGGATACAAGGCATCATTCAAATTACTGTGTATATAGCCCAAACCATACGCAATAAAAGAAATGTCTAAGGTATCAGGCAAGCGGGTAGCATTTTGATAAATAAGGCTATTTAGTACCCTAGAACTTTTAGAGTTTACAGTAACCTTTATTTTGTCTCCTGTTTTTAAATTATAGAATAAAACCCCACCTAAATCTATATTAACAAACGATGTATCTTCTTTTAAAAGGTTAAATTTAAGCTGTAGATCTAATGCTGACCCAAATAATAATGGATGAGTGTAATCTAAGTTAATCAGTTGAGACTGAGACTCTGGTCTTAACCACTTTGCCGAAAGACTCTTACCAGACCTAAACATGTTTTGCAATAGAAGATCAAACTCCCCCATCCACTCTAGAGTGCCAGGGTTTTGTTCATTAGGAAGTAGTCCCACTAGTAAGTTTATTTGATTCGCTTTACGCTTTCGTAAAAACAAGTTAACGCTGGCTTTCTTTGCCCGAAAATCTACCACTGCTTTTTTTCTGACCTTCAAATAAGGTAATTGTTTCAATATACGATGGGCACTTTGCACTTTTGATTGACTAAATAGGTCGCCTTCTCTTAGTCTTAAGTATTTCATCATGAACTCTGGTTTTACCTGCAAATCACCCACAATGTGGAGAGTATCAAATAAAATCTGGGGGCCTTGATCATAGTTCCACTTAGCATAGACTTCCTGCTTTATAAATGTTAAAGAGTCTAGGCGAATTTGCGCAAAAGGGTAACCATGGTTCTCTGAATAACTTAACACTTTACTTTGTAATTTTGATATTGATTTATACAGAAAAGGTTTTTTATTATAGTATTTAGGCTTAAATCCTACATTGTGTATTATTTCCTCAGGAAGGTTACCTTTTTTCAAGCTTGCCCATATAAACCTAGTACCTACAGAAATATAAGCAAAGAGGGTATCTGGGGTGCCTAGCAAGCTATCTAATTGGGCATTCAAGTAAGCTTGTTGATGTAGTTTTTGAATAAAAGATTTTACAGCCTTCTCAGCTTTTTTAATGTCTTGATAAACAGTGGGTACTTCTTTTTTTTTTAATGCTTGAATATCTTTTAAGTTTGCACTAATTTTTAGGTAAATACTGTTTCTTCTATTTGTTGAGTCTGCCTGTTTTGACGAAGGGGTTTGAGCATAGATAATAAAAGGAAAAAAATACCAGTATATACACCCATAAATGAGTTGTTTTTTGTATTGAATACCTCGTCTTAATCTTATTATTTTGTCTAGTTTATACATTCATATACCTTTTTGTAAGCAAGCCTGCTATTACTGCGATTTTCATTTCAGCGTTAACCAAAATAATAAAAAATTGATTGTAGAAGCGATCAAGAAGGAAATTGTGCTGCAAAAAAACTATTTACCCAATAATCATTTACACACAATTTACTTTGGTGGTGGCACACCTTCTCTGCTGAATGAGCAAGAACTTGCAGGAATTTTTGAAACCATTCATCACACATTTTCAGTAGCGCCTCACGCAGAGATTACCTTAGAGGCTAACCCTGATGACTTAACAAAAGAGAAACTACTACTACTTAAAAAACAGGGAATCAATAGGTTAAGTATAGGCACTCAGTCTTTCCAAGATGTTTGTTTACAATACTTAAACCGAGCACACAATGCTACTGAAGCCAAGCAAAGTATCTTAATGGCGCAAGATAAAGGGTTTGATAATATAAGTATAGATTTGATATACGCTATTCCGGTGGCAAATAATAAAGTTTGGCAAGAAGATCTACAACAAACAGTTAGCCTTCAAGTACAGCATATTTCGGCATATTGTCTGACAATAGAAGAGAAAACCGTGTTTGGTCGTCAATTACAAAAACAACTCATCAATCCAATCAATGATGAATTTGCCTCTAGCCAGTTCAATAGTTTGATTACACATTTAGAGCAGAATCAATTTATTCAATATGAAATATCAAATTTTGCCAAACCAGGTTTTTACTCTCAACACAACAGTAATTACTGGATAAAAAATCCTTACCTTGGCGTAGGTCCCAGTGCCCATTCTTATAATGGTTCTACACGTCAGTTTAACATAGCTAATAATGGTAAATATCTACAGGCTGTGGCTAAAAATACAATTCCTTTTGAAAAAGAAGAGTTATCAAAAGCTAATCAAGTAAATGAATATATTATGACAAGTTTACGAACAATTTGGGGCTGTGATTTGCGCAAAATTTCTCATAACTTTGATATAAATTTACTCTATGAAAACAAAAGTTACATTCATGAGTATATAGATAAAAAGTTGTTAAAACTTGAGGATGATGTACTGAAACTTACCAACAATGGTAAATTGTTTGCTGATAAAATAGCTTCTGATTTATTTATTATTGAATAAATATGATTTCACCCATAAAAATACAGTATTTAGGGCAGGACTATAGTTTCAATCCTAGCGAACCTATTGATATTTCAATGATACTGAATGAAGATTCTGCCAACTGTTATTATGCAGACAAAGTTGGTTTTGAAACTTATGAAATGGGTGATTTTATTGGTAGTGTTGCCAGAGGCGGGGTAGTTAATTACCAAAAAATAACCCTTACTCCCCACGGCAATGGTACTCATACCGAGTGCTATGGTCATTTGTCGGCAGACAATAGTGCTAATATATACAATTGTTTGAAAGAGTATATGTTTGTGTGTCAACTGGTAACTCTTCCAGTACATCAACAAGGTGAAGATCAGTTAGTGACCTTGCAGGACTTAAAAAATAATATGCTTCAACAAATACCTGAGGCCTTGATTATTAGAACAATACCTAATACTCCTGATAAGCTTACCAGACAATACTCAGGGAGTAACCCCCCCTACCTGGAAGCAAGCATTGGTAAATTTCTGGCTGATCACAAAGTAAAACATTTATTAGTTGACTTGCCTTCAGTAGACAGAGAAGTAGATGGGGGAAAGTTATTGTGTCACCGGGCTTTTTGGCAGCATCCTGAAAAAACTCGCAAGGATAGTACAATTACTGAGTTGGTTTATGTAAATTCAACCGTTCCTGACGGGTTGTATTTACTCAACCTACAAGTAATTAGTTTGTGGAGTGATGCAAGCCCTAGTAAACCTATAATTTATCCGCTTAGTAAAATTTAGTATGACTAAATTGCAAACATCATCCAGCTCAATCAATGATGAGTTGAAAACCAAAACTGAAAAAGTAATTGCCAAGGTTGGTATGATAAATACCTTGCATTATCTTATTGGAACAATTCATGCGAATGGTAGATAAGTAACATTTACCACTATAATAAAAGCTATATTACCAAGCTTTTATTCAGTATGTTAAGATAGATCAATAGCTATAAATACCATTAAAACAATGACAAGCAAAGTAATGACTAGTGATGAGAAGAAAGCAATTTTGTTATTAAAATCTGTGATTTTCCACTATCATGGGTTAGACAAAGAAGAGCAACAAATACTGGATTCTACAGCTGAAAGGTTTGATGCCTGGGAAGAACTAAAGTGGGCAAATGACTTTATTTCTCTTGATTATTATACAGCTTTTGAGCGTGCCAGAGAGTATTTAAATGAAGTAGTGGGTAATTTGGATAAAGAAACCAGGTTAAACTACCTTAGTATGGTATGGGAGGCTAATAACGCTAAAGGGTATGTAACAGAGATGGAAGCAACTGCCATGCTTAAACTTGCCAAAGACTGGAGTGTTCAAAAGGAGCTAATGATGTTGGTAAGAAAGAAAAAATAATCTCTGAAAAGATTATTTTTTCTTTTCTCTCATAATCTAACTTCTAGTTAATTATATCAAATCCAGTATACGGCTGTAATACAGCTGGTACCTTAATGCCTTCTGGTGTTTGATTGTTTTCTAACAACGCTGCTACTATACGTGGTAAGGCTAGTGCACTACCATTCAAAGTATGGGTAAAATGCTTCTTATTATCTCCTGTTCTATAACGTAGTTTCATTCTGTTTGCCTGAAAGGTTTCAAAGTTACTTACAGAACTTACTTCCAACCAACGTTTTTGAGCAGCAGAGTACACCTCCATATCAAAAGTAAGGGCTGACGTAAAACCCAAGTCACCGCTACATAACCTGAGCACACGGTAAGGCAAATTTAATTTCTGCAATAGTCCCTGTACATGCGTACACATCTCGTTTAATGTTTCATAAGATTTTTCAGGGTGTTGTATTTGAACAATCTCTACTTTGTCAAATTGATGTAAGCGATTTAATCCACGTACTTGCGCTCCCCATGCACCTGCTTCCCGACGAAAACAAGGAGTATAACCAACGTGCTTGATTGGCAGATTTGCTTCTTCTACAATTACATCACGGTACATATTAGTAATAGGTACCTCAGCTGTGGGTATTAAGTACAAGCCATCTTCTTGGGCATGATACATTTGTCCGTCTTTGTCTGGCAATTGCCCTGTACCAAAACCAGAATCCTGATTGACCAAATGCGGAGGAATAACTTCACTATAACCCGCGTTGGCTGCCTCATCTAAAAAGAAGTTGATCAAAGCACGCTGTAGTCTGGCGCCTTTCCCTTTATATACCGGAAAGCCTGCTCCAGTAATTTTTGTTCCTACCTCAAAGTCTATAATATCATACTGTTTAATCAAGTCCCAATGTGGCACTGCTTTGTCGTGTAGTGTAGGAACAGATCCATGCTCAGATTCTACCTTGTTATCTGTATCAGTATTACCTTTGGGTACACTTGGGTGAGGGATATTTGGAAGTTTATATAAAACTTCATCGCGTTTGTTGCTTACAATCTTCAGCTTGGCCTCAAGATCTTTTACTTCTTGCTTGCTACCTCCAACCTGTTGTTTTAATTTGTCAGCTTCTACTTTTTTGCCTTGCTTCATCAATTGCCCAATACGCTTTGCCTGGTTATTAGAAGAAGCTTTGAGGTTGTCTAACTTTGTTTGCGTATTTTTTCTTTGGGTGTCATACTCCAAAACTTGGTCTACCAAATCCTCGGCGTTTTTTACTCCCCGCTTTTGTAATCCTTCAATAACCTTTTGTTGGTGGGTGCGGATGTGCGGAATCTGTAACATAATCAGTATTTATATTTGTATATAAAAATTTTGAAAAATCGTGTCAAGTTATTATGTTTGTGTCAGTAAGAGACGCAAATCTATAAATTTACCATCAAAACACTCTTTATTATCCCCATAAAAATTGCACTAATTACAAAAAACTTAAAAAAAATTTACATTCATTTTTTAGTTATTGGTTTTTTCGTAAACTTGCCGTGCAAAATCTCCTAAGCGTGAATTGAGCCTCATTTCTACACCAAAGGTCTATTGTGGGTAAAGGGTATTTTCAATGGTATCTTCTTTCTTTGCAAATTTTAACCATATTATAGAATTGAGTACTTATCCAGCATCTTGGATAAGCTATTAAAACAATCATACTTTTATTTTTGATTTAACATTAAACTCATTTGCCTAGTGCACTGGAAACTAAATTCCTATCATATTATTCGGAGTCTTTAGCCCGCTTACTTTACTTCAAAAAGTTTACGTAGCTTTGGCTATGAGCACTTTTTGAAGTGCGTCAGCAAACAAAATACCCTCGAATAAATAATATATTTATTTAATCCCCAATGCACTAGTGTGAGAAGGTAATGTAAATAACAAGATATTTACACTATAGTAGTGAGAAAGCAAATACACTCTCCTGATATAGAAACCTACATTTCTTATTTATATCCAAATATTTAATTGTTCAACTTAATCGTTTCAATGCGTATTAATTTCACAAAATATTTCCTATGTATAACATCGAAGAACTAAACTTAAAGCTTCTTTCGGAGTTAAGAGAAATCGCCGAACAACTACAAGTAAAAAACTTCAAGAAATTGACTAAAAAGGAGTTGATTTACAAAATTTTAGATCAACAGGCGATCTTACCCGAAGAAAAAGTCCTTCCTATAAAAGAAAAAGAAGCAACACCAAAAGTTCAAGAAAAAAAGAGTGACACTTCTAGCAAGCCTCGTAAGAGAAGTCGCACCAAATCTGAAAGTAGCAGAGAAAAAGAACCTAAAGTGGCAAGCACAGCTAATAATGGAAAGAAAGCTGAGCAAGAAGACTTTAACTTTGACATGGGTAATGACCCTATGTTGTTTGACAACCCAGTAAATGACGACCTTGGTGCTCCGGCAAAACCTAAAGCTGAGCCCAAGGAAGCAAGCAGTGGTAAAAGTCAGAGTAGTAGCAAAAAGAATAACAATTCGTTTTCTATCCGTGATTTTGACGGCTTGATTGAAAATGAGGGAGTTCTTGAGATTATGCAAGATGGTTATGGTTTCTTGCGCTCGTCTGATTATAACTACCTTGCCAGCCCTGATGATATTTATGTTTCTCCTTCTCAGATTAAATTATTTGGTCTAAAAACAGGGGATACTATCAGAGGACAAATAAGACCCCCAAAAGAAGGTGAAAAATACTTTGCACTTTTAAGGGTTGAGAACATCAACGGAAAAACCACAGAAGAAATCAGGGATCGTATTCCTTTTGAATACCTCACACCTTTGTTCCCACAAGAACGCCTCAACTTGAGTGCTTCAAGCAATGAAATGTCTACCCGTATACTTGATTTATTTGCCCCTATTGGTAAAGGTCAAAGGGGAATGATTGTAGCCCAACCAAAAACAGGTAAAACTGTTTTGCTTAAAAACATTGCCAATGCTATTGCCACCAATCACCCAGAGGTATACCTCATTGTATTGTTGGTAGACGAACGTCCAGAAGAAGTAACCGATATGGCACGCAGTGTACGCGCTGAGGTAATTTCGTCTACATTTGACGAGCAAGCCGAACGTCACGTAAAAATTGCTCAGATTGTATTAGGCAAAGCAAAACGCATGGTAGAGTGCGGACATGATGTAGTAATATTGCTTGACTCTATCACTCGTTTGGCACGTGCTTATAACACAGTTGTTCCTTCATCTGGTAAGATATTAACGGGTGGTGTAGATGCCAATGCACTACATAAACCTAAGCGTTTCTTTGGGGCAGCTCGTAACGTTGAAAATGGCGGTTCTTTGACTATCATTGCTACTGCATTGATAGAAACAGGTTCTAAAATGGACGAAGTAATCTTTGAAGAATTTAAAGGTACTGGTAACATGGAGCTTCAACTTGACCGTAAACTATCTAACAAACGTGTTTATCCTGCCATTGATGTTCCTGCTTCTGGTACTCGTCGTGAAGACTTATTGATGGATAAGGAAGAATTACAGCGTGTATGGATATTGCGTAAATACATGGATGACATGAACTCTAATGAAGCAATGGACTTCTTATTAGATAAAATGAAAGGTACCAGAAATAACATGGAATTCTTGATTTCGATGAATGGATAATATAACATCCCATTGTTTTATTTCTTATAAACTATTGAATCCCTGGAGACATCTTCAGGGATTTTTTTATGTATATTGATAAAAAATAATGGTCAAAAAAGTCAACTATGGAAGAATACCTAATAAACAATACTCCCCTTACTTGGGACTACAGAAAATGGATTGCAGAGTTTAAGCAAGGTTCTAAATCTCAAATAGGCTTTAGGGTTTCACGCAAAAAAGTGTTTGATCATACTGTAGAGGTAATTAAAACAGGGCAGTATGTAGCTAATGGAAAAACTATTATGCTGAAAGACTTTGCTGATCTGTTACATATTTGGCAAGACTCAAAGTTTTACCCTGATACCCATACTTTAGTGCTACCAGAGATAACTACTCCATATACTACTGTTTATCAAGTCATTCAGGCAGATTGTGTAGAAGTAGGGCAAACTATGCAAAAACTAGGATTTAATCCTGTAGTATTGAATATGGCAAATGGTAATACTCCGGGCGGAGCAGTTATTCGCGGAGCAGGTGCTCAAGAAGAAAACCTATTTCGTCGTTCTAATTTATATACCTCATTGTATCAATACACTGACTTTGCTCCTCAATATGGTATTCACAAACATGGGCAACACCACTACCCTATTCCAGCCCAATCTGGAGGTATTTACTCACCCAATGTGTTATTTTTTAGGTCATCGGAACATAGTGGTTATGCTTTGCTTACCCAACCTTTTACTTTATCTATTGTCACTGTGCCTGCTATTGCTCGTCCCAAAGTAGAATCACGCAATGGGCGCAATTGGCTGACGCCTCCTCAGATAGAATTTACCAAGCATAAGATTAGAGCTATACTAAGAATAGCAGCTATGCACCAACACGATTGCCTAATTTTGAGCGCATTTGGTTGTGGAGCTTTCAAAAATCCTCCTCACCACATGGCGCAGCTGTTTAAGGAAGTATTAGTTGAAGCCGATTTTAACGAACGGTTTAAATCTGTAATATTTGCCATTATAGATGATCATAACGCCTGGAAAGCCCATAACCCAGAGGGTAATTTAATTCCTTTTCAACAAGTATTTGATTAACCATTTGCCCAGCCATTCTTTAAATTTATTAGCACGCTGTTTATTAACGATAAGTTAAGAGCCTGTTTAAAATTCACCCAGTACTTAGTCAATAGTTTATTTAGGAATAAGTTATACTAAGATTAAGGTGATCACCTGCGGTGAGCTTGTCACAGCAAGCTACCCTGATGAATCGGCATTTATAAATAGACTCGGTTTTAGGATTTACAGGATTAGCTTTGCTGAGCTCAGCACAGCAAAGCTGTAGCTTCGGTTGATTAATGTTGGTATTCAGGCAATTAGTCAAAATCTGTCCCCAAAACCATTTTTGTTTAAGTATAACATCTTCACCCAAACACCAGAAACTTATGCCAAACAAAAAATACCCTGTTGATTTGACTGAGCTTGAACAAACTCATTTAGGAATGGTAGTACAACAACACGGTACTAAAAATCAAATAACAAGCTGATTACTCATAAATCAGGGATACAAGGAAATTTACAAACAACAATAACTTCCTGATATAACAAAGAGAGTTCAACTTTTAGTGATGTAATAATTACCGTAAGGAAATTGTTTTGTAGTAAATTTGATTTTCAAATGTATGGTAATTTCACTGAATGTGTAAATATTTTCAAAAAAGCTTTTTAACCATACAAAGCACATTTTTAGCATTACATAAGGTTAAATTCGAGCCTATAGTAATGCCTAATGCTTCTAATATTTAGCCATCATATACCGTGATAAATGATGTTTTTTTTATAATTTTTCAAAAAAAAACATTACATCGACAGTAAGAAGTTCTTACCCTTAAAACAAACCACTTAAAATAAGAACTGTATGAAATCCTTACTCAAGTTTACATTACTTTCAAAGCCCACATTGACACTTCAAATTACCAAACAAGTCGTCATTGAACCATCCAACCTCTGACTTGTTGACGATTCCGGTAACAAGAACAGGATATAAATTTTAAACAAATTTGATGTTATATTAAATAAAAAACATGTATCCATATTTTTTATTTTAATTCTTAGACATTCAAATATTTTTACAAATATTCTACATATATTAATATTCAAATCTACCGCTATAAACTAACAGGTATGCCTACAAAATCAACTGCAAAGGATAACTCCTTAGAACAACTTAATAAGTTGCTTCGCCAGAACAAAAAAGTTGACTTTAAAACTTTTAACCTACTGAGTGCAAAAGAGTTGGAAAGTCTAAACTGGAGTAAAATCTCTAAAAAAGACCGACCAAAGGTCTTAAAACAAGCCAAGGCTTACCAACGTCTACTTCGTCTATTGGGAGAACATCACCCAAAAATTGCCAAAGAACTTCTCAAGCAAAATCTTCATTCTGCGGTTCAGATTGCCTCTATTCCTCAAAAGAAGTTTATGAATGATTTTTTGAGCGTATTTAAGGACGAAGATTTGATGAAGAAATTTTATGCACGTGCTCTAGCTACCCGAAGCAAGGTGCTTTTGAAGTACATGAACATTGTGCAAAACCGCCAACCTCATGCTAAATCGGTCAATGTTATTGCCTGATTTGGCTTCTCAATTTATTTTAATCGCATAGCAGAACAACATTTAAAATACTTTCAATTTTTTGGTCTTATCAAAAGATAGGTAAACCTACAAAAATAATCTGAGCCATAAAACGGTATCTTTCCCGAGCGGACTTCCTCAAAAAATAGTTCCATAGCTTTGGCTATGCAAAGATTTTTTGACTCGCCCACTCAACAAATATTTTGTTTTATTGGCACATCTTATTTTTCCGCTTTACTGACCAAGGAGTTGCACGGCATTGCTTTGCCCAATTTTTAAGTGTTTGACAAGAGGCAAGCTTCGAGTCCTTGGATGCCGATGCATATCGGTGCGACAAGTCGCAAGTCCTTAGATACCGATGAATATCGGTGCTACCTCCTGTTTATCAAGCAACTAACGACCTTATTTACAACGCATTATAATGTTGTTAGTTAGAAGCTTTGTTGGTGCTTCAGGCTCTGAAGCGCCCCAACAAGTTCAAAAAAACTTTTCAATCCCTAAACATAACCACCTAAATCATGAGTACATTTAATGATTTGCCAGACTACGAAGCTCTTTTCGGAGACTTGGATTTTAAAGAAGGCGATGAATCAAGATCAGTTTATTCTCCCGCCGCTTACCTGGCAGATTTACTGCAAATGATGGACGATGAATTTTCTTCTACCGAAGATGTAAAAGCCAGGCGTCCTGACATACGTAATATTATTCTTGATTATGAAAATTCTTTCGAAGAAATTCCTTATTTGGAGGTAGTCAACGAAGTACTTGAGACTAAAATTGGAGACAGTGTATACACCGACTTGCTCGAGGCTTCTTACCCTTTTAACATGCCCTTCAACCTCGATCACGCCGAAGTACAGCTCTATTTGAAACATTTGGGCATTTCTTCTGAGGAGTTGTATAAAACTTTTTCGCTGGAGCACGATGATAGCATTATTGCCAGAGAATACCTAAACCTTTCGGAAGAGGAGTACGAGATGATCATTTCGGAGCATAGTTATGGGCCTGTTCGGAAATACTATAACTACTCAAGTGATGATGACACCTCAGACCTTGGTTTTCAGGCATACATGGCCAATGTCACTACCTTTTTAGAAACCACCGACCTCACGGGGGTACAAGCCAGAGAACTGCTCTATCAAAACCTGCGCGAAGAGGAGTATGGCTTTCAGAGCAACTTTTATATCAATAACGGCTTGGCAGGCGATGGCTATGCCTTGCTAGACGATACGGAAACGTATATTGTCTGGAGCAATGATTCGGAAGGAACTTGGCAAGACGATGCCAACAACACCTACAATGAGTTGCCTTATGATTGGTATGACAGGGTCAATCGTTTTACCCGTTTTGCCAATAAAATAGGCATTAGCTTCACCGATTTAGATTTGATCATTAGGCACTGCTGCAACAACACTTTAGACGCCGATGCAGTGGCTATGGTGGCTTCGGTAAAGCAACTCAAGGAAGCGCTTGATGTGGAGTATGATGTAGTGGTGGCGCTGTTGTCTACCATCAACGAAATGGGGCAAACCGAAGGGGATGAACCACAAGACCTTTTCAACCGCATTTTTAACAATAAATGTGTACAATTTGACGAACGCTATATTCTGGGCTCAGTAGATTTGGCTACAGAGTTTCAAGAAGAAGAGGAGTATACTGAAATACCGTATTATGCCGACCTGTTTTCGGATGACAACTATGATTTCAGAAAACGGGCACGCTATGTATTGGGGCTTTCTAAACTTGATTTGGAAAAGATTATTCAGCGTTTGGACGACAAAGAGGTAGAGGATAGCCTTTGGTTGCTGGAAGAGAACAAGATGGAATTGCTCAACTTCCTTTACCGCTTCACGAAACTAGCATCTTTGCTGGATATTGGTCACGAAGAGTTGTTTACGCTTTTTGATGTGCTGGAAGTAGACCCCACCATTGCCCACCACAATCAACAAAACATCTTCCTTAGCTACTTGCCTTCTACGCAAGACTGCTACGAGATTTTTATGGGTTCGGAGGTAAAAGATCAACAATGGTTGATGCATACTTTACACTATACCTGCAAATGGATGATGGAGCACGGATTTACGGCGGACAATTTATGGCAAATAACCACGGGTAAATTCAAAACAGAAGAAGCAGAAGAGGCTTCTCGAACAGCCAAAATCACGGCGCTTGATGGCATTTATCAAGGGTTTAAACCCATGGTGCTTAAGCCCGACTCTTTCATCCGCGCCCCCTTCGACAAACGTGCTTCTGGGGTGATTTATCGCACGCTAGAAACCTTGAATGAGGCTAAAGACCAAGATGTACGGTTGGTGAGCTACTCGAAAGAAGAGGCGGAAATGATTGCGCACAAGGCAGTAGACCAACTTGGTTGGGTAACTAGCCTAGATTTTACCGACTTGGGCATTGAGGAGAAACTAGCTGAGAAGATGTTCCGCAACTTGGTGATGATAGGCTACATAGATGAACAAGGGATTATTCAGTCTGAGACGTTTCCTAAGGATCACAAATACTTTCGCTTGGAAACCAACTTCGGTTATCTTCGTCATCAGCTATTTAGCATATTCCAAGCGCTTTTTGAAGGGGCAGAAGTGCAAGAGGAGGAAGACCTAGAAGACTTGAGTATTTCTTTGTTTCCGTCTGACCTTGAAGCTTTGGGGCTAGGCGAAAACGAACGAGATGAATTGTATGATAACCTCATCTTTAACAATTACATAGACGAAGAGGGCAACATTCAACACCCATTTTTCTTTGCGAAGGATGAAAACGAGGAGAGTTTTGATACAGAAATAGATATTAACGATTATGCACCCCAAGTATACAAGCAGTTTGAGAAAAAACTCCACATGTTTGAAAAGGGGCATTTAGTCATTAATAAATCAGTTTTTAGCGAATTGCCCTTAAAAGAAGGCGAAATAAATGAGTTGGTTGAGAACTTGATCTTCAATGAGTACATAGACAAAAAACATGTAGTTAAAGACAAACAATGCTTGCTTAAAGAAGATGCCAATGAATTTAAGTTAGCCCTTCATTTCTATCCACACAGACATGCCATTCTTCGCTTGCTCAAAGACAAAGTAGAGCGCTTTCAGAAAGAGTACTTGACCATCAGCAGCGCTTCGCTGAGCCCAATAGCGGATAAAATTGTAGCGAAATGGGCTTTTCAGGATTTGCAATCAGACTATCTTGATGGTTTTAAGTTACTGCCATCTGCAAGAGATTTTTTCCTGAACGAGGAGAATAAAAAAGAATTTATTTTAAGCTATTATTTTGATAACCTGCCTGGCACCATCTTATTTGATCGCCTAGCAAGCATTATCAAAACCACTGAAGATTTTCATGTAACCAGGCAAGCTTTTCAGGATTTGAAATTCTCGGAAGATGAAACCACCGAAGTAATGAAAATACTTCGCTATATGGACTCCATCACCGAAGACAACAAGTTGCCCATAGGCTCATTAGACTACTACTTAGAGTCAAACAATGCCCTCTCTTTCTATGTAAAAGGTTTTGAAGATTACAACAAAGATATATTCTTTTTGCTACAAGCAGTAGCCAAGCAGGTAAAAGAGGCGCAAGAGGTGATTCAAACGGTTTTGAAAGAGACTGCCGAAAAGCAAGACCGTTTTTTACACGACCAATTACAAGGCATTTTTGGGCTAAACGCCGATATTATGCAGTCCATATCACGGGCGGTATTTGAAGGGCAACATGATATAAAGGCGGCTTGGATGTCTCCTATTTTTAGTGCTGTAAATGTACTAGATAGCGTAACCGAAGAACCCCTAGATGCTGCCTTCAATAGTGCGTTCAAACGGATTCGCCAGTTTGCTATGTTGTCAGGCAAATTGCAGCTTTCAAAAGAAGAAGTAGAAATTGCCTTCCGTGACCAGAACTTGGTTGCCAAGTTTCCCGAAAAGCTAGACCTTGACGTAATAACTGAGGTAGGTGTACCTGGAACAACCGCGATAGAAAAAATTGATGCTGTTCTAGAAGGCGACGAGTTTATTTACTTGTTTCACGATGGCAAGTACTGGATTTATCGCAAATCGGACTACGAATTGGTTGACAAGACGGATTTGGAAAGCGATGAGGATTTGATTGACCTACAACGAGACGATGACGACTTGAGAGAGGTGCTTGAAGATGACCCAATTCGATTATTGTTTGAAAAAGAGGGAGACTCTATTGATGTAAGCGCCGCTTTTAAAGACAAGGAAGGGAATACCTATATTTTCACCAAAGACTATTATTTTCTCTTGCCAAAGGGGAGCGACACTTGGGATGTACGCTACAATGAGTTCGGAAATTTAGACAATAACTTTGAAGCCATCACCGAAATAAACATGGCTTATAAAGACGATGAAGGCAGGTTGTTTTTATTTGCCAACGACGAATATGTAAGGTACTCTGATGGGCACAGTTACATTGATGACGAATACCCTAAAAAAATTGCTGAGAGCTGGAAAGATGAACACCTAAAAGTAGACCTTCCCACCCATTTTGGTCATCAATTGAGTGCTGCTTTTGAGGGCACCGATGGCTATTCTTATGTATTTAATGGGCGTGGATTTGTAAGCTCCGAGCACCAAGGACAAATGATGCCAGTGGATAAACACTGGGGAAGGATGGAGTATGAGTTTAAAGGAGGCAACCATATCGATGCTGTATTAAAAGATGGTGCCGATATATATTTGTTTTCGGGAGAGGTAATGGTGAAGTATACTGACTGTCTCGAAAATGAAGGCATACAGGTAGCCGAAGGTTTCCCAAAACGAATCATAGACCAGTACCCTGCACTTCCTTATGAGTTTGCTCAAGGGGTAGATGCTGCCTTTAGAGGAGAAGATGGTAAGCTCCATTTTATCAAAGATGAACACGCGGTAAGTTTTAACGAAGACGATGAGCAAATAGCGCTCTTAGACTTAGCCGATACTTGGGGAATTGTACAAAACAATATCCAAATCACTGGAACTGTTGATGCGGTATTGTCAGGATTGGATGGCAGAGTCTATGTCTTCAGTGGCGATCAATACTTCCGCTATTCGGGCAGTAATTACGCAAAAGTTGACCCAGGCTATCCTCGCACTACTTCCGAAGATTTTAAGGGGTTGATGCAGGTAGAGGCGGCTTTTGTGCTCGATGGTAAAACGTACTTGTTTGGGATTGCCGAAAACGAAAAGCGGATGTATGTGCGTTACTCTACGCCTGACTATACCGAGGTAGACGAAGAAGACGAGGACGAGCACAGCTACATTACTCCAGTAGAAAGCCTGCCCGATGTTGAAGAGGTGGAAACTTTCCCCAGAGATCAAAATGACGATGAGTGGTGGAGCTTCCCACAATCGTTGATTGATGCAGGTTTTGAAAAAGTAGACGCGGTTTTTAAAGCACCCAGTGGTTTACATTATTTATTTTCGGGCGAGTATGTGGTAGAGTTCAACGAGGCAAATCGTTGGTGGTCGGAGCCTGAAAAAATTATTGAAAAATGGGATAACCTGCCTTTTACTGCTGTCACTGCCGCCTTTACGGGCAAAGACGGGAAAGTCTACCTTTTCTCAGACACCCAATATGTGCGTATTTCTGACGGAGATTTTTGGAAGGTAGACAACGGCTACCCAAGGGCCATTAGCAAATACTGGGGCGAAGTAGAGAATAACATAGAGCGTTATCGTAAGGTAGATGCAGCGCTTGTATTAGAATCTCGCGAAGACGAAGAGGACGACGAAGGAGACGACTATGTGGACATCAACCGTCACACCTACATTTTTGCTGGTGACCAAATATTCCGTTACCTCGCCGACGATTACACTAAAGTAGAACAGGGTTACCCCAAAAAATTGACTGACCTCAAGGACGAGCCTCGTTTTGGGGAGTTACAAGGTAAAATACATAAAATAACTGCGGCTTATGCCGACGATCGAAATGTATACTTGTTTGACGGGGGCAGTTTCCATGTGGTATCCGATGACGAAGATCACCACCAGGGGGTTTATACTTCCGATGAATTTTTGGGCATTGCGGCGGTTACCTTTAACTATGGCAGTGTCTACACCCTTGAGGATGGCATTTGGAGACGTGCCAGTAGCTTAGAAGCCGAAGAAATTGAGAAAGTAGACGAAACGCCCAACTTCCTCGATGCGGTGCCCGATGCGTTTAGAACCGAAGCAAGTGCTGTATTGAGAGGTACCGATAACAATACTTATGTGTTTAAGGGTACCGAGTGTTACAATACCTTGCTTGATTTGGAGTATGCCACGGGCGAAGAGTGGGGCATTGCTAGAAACAACATAGAAATGAACGAAACCATTGATGCGGCTTTTGTGGGCAGAGATGGCAAAACCTATGTTTTTAGTGGCAACCAATATTTTGTGTATGAAACGGATACCTATGTAGAAAAACAGACCGAAGACCCGCCAGAGCTCATTGCCAGCAAATGGGGAGGCTTGAATAACGTGATGCTTGCCTATGTAAAAGAGGGCAAAACTTATCTATTCGAAAAAGCAGATGTCAGCGGTTATTTTAGGTATGTAGTATACTCTAACGACACCTACGAAAAGCCTGATGCCGGGTATCCAAAAAAAGCAGATATTGGCTTCTTTGGCATACCAAGCAAACAAGCCGAAGAAGGCTTCGATCGCTTTGATGCTATGTTGATGCAAGGCGACAATATGATCTTTATCAAAGGTCAGAAATTTATCCGCTATAACACCGACGAAGAGAACTGGTCTTACCCCAAAGACTTGGAGTTGCTCTATGAGAACTTCCCTTTTAATAAAACCACTTTTCAAGAGGTGAAAACTGCTTTTGAAGGCGCCGATGGTACCCTTTATTTCTTCAATGAAGATCATTATGTGACCTACGCAGGCGGGGCGTTTTCTGGAGTCACCGAAATCAAAGATCATTGGGGATTGGTGAGCAATAGCTTTGCCGATGCCGTAGACGCTGCCTTTGTATACAATGGGCAAATCACTTACCTGGTTTCTGGAAACAAATATGTTCGTTATTCTACCTCAGATTATCGCTATGTAGACGAAGGTTATCCCAAAGAAGTGGCAAAAGACTTGCGAACCGAAGCACCTTTTAGTTTTATGCCTAAGGAGTTTCAGTACGCCATTGACGAGATAGAAGAGTCGGAAGAGGAACTCCGCCTAACGGGAGTATATACCAACCCCAGAAATACTTATGTTTTCTTGAATAACAAATTGTATGTGGGCTCGAAGCACCAATACGATCGGTTGAACATGAGGCATTTGGGCAAGGTACGCAACAACTTTCAGGAGAAAGGAATGGTGGACGCGGCTTTTGTTGATCCTGCGGGCAAAACCTACCTATTCTCAGGCGATCAATACATTCGTTATTCTGATACTTACTACAGGTACATAGACGAAGGCTACCCCAAATTGATTATAGATGATTTGGCGGCAGAACTAGGACTGAGCAGTGTACCCGATAATTTTAAATATGGCATTGACGCGGCTTATAGTGATAGCGACGAAGTGGTGTACCTTTTCAAAGATGAAAACTACATTAGTTCAAATAGTGGCACCGAGCTATTGTCGATCAGCGATCACTTTGGCAAAATCAAAAACAACTTTCAGGAAGAGGACGGACAAACCATTGATGCGGCTTACATAGATGAGGAAGGGCGCTTGTTGGTGTTCAAGGGCGACCAGTTTATTCGCTATACCGACCCTAAAGAGTTGTTTACCGAAGACGATGAACTACAAAAATATGTCGATTCGGGGTATCCTATGCTCATTGAAGATCACCACGCCAGGTTGCCCGAAGGCTTTAGAGAAGACCTGGAAGCTGCCTTTATGTTTGAGGGTAGGATGTATTTTGCCAAGGACACGTCGTATGTGATGGCGGTTGATGGCTACCACACCTATGACGACAACATTTACCCACAAGAATTTAAGTACCGTTGGGGCGACTGGGCAGATTATTTATTGAGCGATGTATTGGCATTGGCGCGATTTAAGAAATTAGCCGATACCTTTAGCAGCGACAAGTATGACTTGCCTAGTTTGCTACACAAGGGCGATGGCATAGAAAAAGAGCCTTATTTGGCTATGTCCGAAATCTTTGGCTTTGACAAGGATGAAGTACGCTGGGTGAAACAAAACAACGCTTTCTTAGAGTCGCTCAGTTCGTTTGAAAAACAGTTTGACATGGAACTCATCATCAAACTGTATGACATACTGACCAAGGCGCAGGAAATAAATGTGGATGCCTCTAAACTGTATGAAGATGTATGGGTAAACTTGTATGGTGCTACAGTAGATAGAACTACTGCCAAAACCAAGATTTATCAAATGTTGGGTACAGTAGAGTGCAACGACAACTACCAGGCACGACTAGACCAAGTGGAAGGAGAGCTTAACACCCTGAAACGAGATGCCTTGGTACCTTACGCCATTTCTATAGATGACGATTTGTTAGATGCACGCGATCTGTATGAGAAAACATTGATCGATGTAATGATGGAGAGCGAGGCTACTACTTCACGCATTAAAGAGGCCATTGCCGCCACCCAACTTTACTTCCACCGCTATTTTATCAACTTAGAGAATGTAGATCTTGCGGGCTCGAACGATGAAGAGGTAAAAGAGCGATTGAGAAGACAATGGGAATGGATGCGCAATTATAGGGTTTGGGAAGCCAACCGAAAGGTGTTTTTATACCCCGAAAACTACATCCGTCCTGAGCTCCGAGACTCGGATTATAAAACCCCTGCTTTTGAAGTGTTAGAACAAGACCTGATGCAAGGCGACATTACAGAAGACTTGGTAGAAAGAAGCTATAAAAAATACTTAGACGAGTACACCGAAGTTTCTCGTTTGAAGATTGCGGGTGGTTATATCTACGACGAGATAGGGTCTATTGGCAGCAATGATAAAAACTTGGTGCTCTTTGGGCGAACCAAAACCGATCCGCTACGCTACTACTACCGCTTTGCCAATTTTATAAACGGCGAGAGCAGTGGAGCTACTTGGGAACCTTGGAAAAAAGTAGAAGTGGCCATTGAGTCTACCAAGGTTTACCCTGTGTATGCGTTCCATCGAGTGTTTGTGTTTTGGGCTACCATTGAGCGCATCATGAACGACGAAGACGAACAAGATACGTCTACAGCGGCGGTAGCGTCTACTACCGACGATGACGACTCTGACATTCAGTATTTTACTTCGTCTCCCTCTTCATCTTCGAGTGGAGGAGGTTGGTATCGGGTAAATATTTACTATTCCTTCTACAACCTCAATGACGAGTGGTCACAACCCCAATTGTTGGACACCAGCATCGAAACACAAGGCAAAATTACCAATGTTGAACTGTTTGTAGAAAACGCCGAAAAGATTGATGGCTATGACGACGATGACTATGAGAACATCGTGATTAGTTGTAAGTATACTTACTACGACTTTTCTGTACTCAGTCTGCCCTACTTCTTAAAACGTATTTACACCAAGAGTTCGCTGGTAAAAACCAAGCAGGTGGCTTATAGTCTCACCTCGGAGTTGGTGACTTATACTGCCGATACGCCTGACTTTGAAAACAAAGGGATGGAAGTATTTGAACACCTCTTTCCTGAAGAAGACTCTAGTCAATTGAATAGCAGCGACATTGTGATGCTCAATTCTATTGAGAATAGTTTGGATGGTCCTTGGTTTACTTATGATTACAAAGGAGGCGGCTTTTTGGTCAAACCTTCGGTGGTGGCGTTATCTACCGATAAATGGCCGCAAAGCCTGGCAACCAACACCGAAAACCTCCCTACCGACGAGAACATTACGGCTGCCTTCTATGATGGTGATAACATCTATTACATGGTAGGCACCAAATACTATGTGTATGATGGTAGCAGTGTCATAGAAAGCGGTAATAATTCGGCACGTTGGGCGCAAGTTCAAAACAACATCCAAGCCGATTATGGAATAGATGCGGGTTATAATGACGGTACCAACGTATACTTGTTTTCGGGTGATCAATATTACAAATACCTGACCAACGGGGGAGACTTGGCTGAAGAGTACTATCCTAAGTTTATCAAAGATAATGACCTGGGTATCCCTACCGATTGGGGTAATGTAGATGCAGCTTTTCAAGGGGATGATGGCAATGCCTATTTGTTTAATAATGCGTCGTCAAAATACATTGCGCTAGATGGCAAGTCTGGAGAAAGTGATATTTCCAGCAAATGGGGAATTTTAACGAATAACTTTACTAGCTCCAGTGCTACCCCCATAACAGACGCCTTTGTTCACAATAACACACTTTATGTGTTTAACGGCAATCAATGGATTCGTTACACTTCTATTACTTCCAACAATGGGTCTATCTCAAGCGCAACCCCTGAAGTAATCAAAACTGGCGACTTCCAAAGGTTTATGGTGAAAGAGTTTGGCTTCAGTGAAGGAGACCTTATATTTTATAGTAACCTGGATTTAACATCTATATGCTATGACTCCAAAAACGACTTATTAAGGGCGTATCTTGGAGGTAGACTTGTCGACTTTAATTTATCTAATCAAACCATCACTAATAGCGATGAGATTGAAGCCCTGGTTTATGTTGAGTCAGAAAACTCTTATGTAGTAAAGGCAGGAACCAATGATGGAAAGTTGGCGATATACAAGAACTCGTTAAGCAATTTCAAGGGTTATTTCTACGTACTCGATCAATATGAAAGTGTGATTGACCCAGATGCTGCCTTTTGCTATGACAACCTTGTATACCTGTTGGCGGGGAATAAATACTGGACTATAGATATAAGCCAGTTCAGCGTCAAACAAAATAAAGTACAGTATGTGATGGTAAACGAGGATAGCAAAACCATTTCAAATACTTTTGGCTTCAGTTTGACTTTTAATAACACCAGCATTGATGCGGCGTTTACGCTTAATGGGTATACTTACCTGCTGTCAGGAAGTCAGTATGTAAGGTATGAAGGGACTGATTATGACACCGTAGAAACTGTAGGGGCTATTGCCGACCTCTTGCCAGGCCTCCCTTCCAATTGGTCGGGTACGGTAGATGCGGCATTTACTTATTTTGATAGTAAAACCTATTTGTTTAACAGTGCCAAAAACCAATCGCTTGAGCTCAGCTCGGACTTTAGCACCTCAAACACGGAAACCATTACAGTAGACTGGGGAAATTTGAACACCCAAAACTTCGACGCAAGTAACATTGATGCGGCTTATGTGCTTGACAGTAAAGTCTACTTATTTAGTAATGACCAGTTTATAGCACATAGCATTGAGGTTGACGAGGAAGGCAACGTGACCGTAAGCCAACAGATGGATGAAAACTATCCAAAAACGATTGGTAACGGGGTAAGTGATGTATCGGCGGCTTTTGTGCTCAATGGTAACATCTACTTGATTGTAGATAGCCAGTATTACAAGATTTTGGATACGGAAACACCAGACAACTTTGCCGACAGTGAGGGAGCTACCATCAAAGGAAACTGGGGGAACTTCCCAAGCGATTTGCATGAAGGAATGACTGCCGCGTTGAACAAAAACAGCAAGTTATACTTCATTCAAAATGGTCAGTTTATCGATTATGTGGTGGATGATGAAGATGAGGCGAAACCTTATGAGATTGACGACATCAACTATGAAATCGTGCGATTGACCACCAGTACCGCCGATGCGCTCAACCAGGCCCTGCTTGCTTCGGTAGATACGCCTACGGGTATTGGAGGTTTGCTCAATGCCACCGTACAACAAACGGATGAAACGCCCTCGTTTAGCCGAGAAGCAGGAAGCTCTAGCCCTACTACAATTGAGGCTGATGCCAACTATGTATACTCGTCAGATTTACCCGTGAGTACCCATTTGGACTTCAATAGTGCCAATGGAATTTATTATTGGGAGATTTTCTTTCATGCGCCTTTCCACATTGCGATGTCGCTCAATACCGATCAAAAATTTGAATATGCCAAAGAATGGTATGAATACATTTTTGATCCAACCGAGACAAGCAACTATTGGAAATTCTTGCCTTTCCTTGCCACCGACATTAGCGCTTTGCTTACCTCTATGGAAGGTAGCTTGGAGTACTTTGGCAGTGATGGCGATGACGCAAGGGCAAAACTAGAAAGCTTCTCTACGTTTTTGATTGAGTTTAACCCAGTGTTCCAAGGGTATACCTCGCTAGACAATGTGTCGATTGGGACTTATACTGATGCGACAGAGGGTGAAGTGACCAGAACCCTTGCCAATATTGAAAGCTGGCCTACTTATACCGAGCTTTCGCAGGCGGTAACCAACCTTACTACCTCAAGCACTGACGCTGACCAGCAAACGTTGTTGGAAAGTGCCCAAGCGAACTTGCAAGAGGTATTGGCAGTTTGCGCCAAGCTCGACTATCGCTATGAGCTAATGCAAAATACCACCGCACAAATTAGTACTTACCTCGACGACCCGTTCGACCCGCATACCATTGCCGAGTATCGTAAGATTGCTTACCGCAAGGCTATTGTGATGAACTACATAGACAACTTGCTCGACTGGGGCGATATGTTGTTCCGCCAATACACCAGAGAGAGCATCAACGAAGCCCGTATGTTGTATGTGTTGGCGTATGACCTTTTGGGTAAAAAACCTGAAAACCTGGGAGAAAAGGTGTTGTCCGACGATGTGGCATACAGCGAACTCAAGCAATATTCTGGTTTAGACGATGACTACGATTTTATCTTTGACCTAGAAAATGCCAACTATGACGAAGAGGAGGAAAAAGTTATTTCTTCGTATGATAGTTTCTCTTTTGCGGGGATGGTGCACGACTCTATAGCAGACCCCTACTTTTTTGTTCCCGAAAACTCCTTGTTCACAGATTATTGGGGCCGGGTAGAAGATCGTCTCTATAAAATTCGCCACAGCCTCAACATCATGGGCATCAAACAACCCTTGCCGCTGTTCCAACCACCTATAGACCCCATGGCGCTCGTAAACGCTGCCGCTGGAGGTGGAGGTTTCAGTAGTGCCTTGGCTGGGCTCACTATGGAGGTGCCTCATTACCGATTTGGCTATATGCTTGGCAAGGCTAAAGAGTTTGCCCAAAAAGTAGAACAGTTTGGCAGTGACCTATTGGCAGCCATCGAAAAGAAAGATGCCGAGGCATTGAGCATTCTTCAAAATAAAAATGAACACAATATTCTTCATCTTACCACCCAAATCAAAGAAAAGAACATTGAGGAGGCAGAAAAGAGTATTGAGAACCTCGAGGAAAGCAAAAAAACGGCTGAACTTCAGAAACAGCACTATGACAGCCTGATTAGTGATGGATGGCTCGACGAAGAAACCCAACAGATGGACTTGATGATTGCGGGCATTGCGTTGCAATCGGTGGCTGCCTTTGGTTATATTTTAAGTGCCATTGCCAAGGTAGTGCCTCAGTTCAGCATGGGCCCCTTCAACTTTGGGGTAACCACAGGAGGGATGCAAGCGGGCGAGTTTCTCGAAAGCACCAACGAGTCGTTCCAAACCACGGGCGAAGCGCTTATGACTTCAGGCGAATTGGTGGGTATACGTGCCCAACACCAACGCTCTGTGCAAGACTGGGAGCTGCAAAGAGATATGGCAGATGGTGAAATCAAACAATTGGAAATTCAGATTTTGAGCGCCAAAATACAAAAAGAGGTAGCCCAAAGAGAATTGGAAGTTCACAAAAAGGAGATTGAAAACAACCAATCAATCGCCAACTTTATGACCGATAAGTTCTCTAATGAAGCCCTCTACCAGTGGATGTCAAGCAAGTTGTCAAGTATGTATTATGATTCGTACAAGATGGCGCACGACATGGCAAAACAAGCCGAAAAAGCCTTCCAGTTCGAAACGGGCACACCCGCTTCGGAGGTAAGCTACATTGGGGGCACCTACTGGGATAGCCAGAAAAAAGGACTGTTAGCGGGTAGCAGCCTTGGTTTTGACCTTAGCCGAATGGAAAAGGCTTACATAGAGCAAGATTCGCGTACTTTTGAAATCACCAAAAACATCTCTTTGTTAGAACTAGACCCACTCGCATTTATGCAACTTAAGTCTAAAGGCGTGTGTGAGTTTAGACTGACTGAGGCTTTGTTTGATTATGACTTCCCTGGGCACTACAAGCGCCAGGTAAAAACCATTGCCCTGGCTTTTGACATTGGCGAAGGGCAATATGTAAATGCCACGCTTACTCAGTTGAACAATAAGGTATTGCTAGAGCCCGATACCAAGGCAGTGAAGTACTTGCTAGATGCTAAAGGTACCCAACCGTTGTCTATTCGCAACGACTGGAAAGCCAACCAGCAAGTGGCGCTTTCTTATGTAGACCAATATACTGAAAACAATGGTTTGTTTGAGTTGAGGTATTACG
Organism: uncultured Microscilla sp.; assembly: GCF_947493425.1. GTDB lineage: Bacteria > Bacteroidota > Bacteroidia > Cytophagales > Microscillaceae > Microscilla. The sequence goes on from NZ_CANLRP010000005.1 coordinate 56,952, forward strand.
ACGATCGTTACCTGCCATTTGAGGGAACTGGAGCCGTGTCGTTGTGGAGTCTAGAACTGAACGGTAAAAAAGGCTTTAACTACAATGTAAAAGACTTGTTAGATGTGACCATCAAGTTACGCTATACGGCGGTGCAGGGAGGAAGTGCCTTTGCCAATGCGGTGAAAGGTGCCTTGAAACCCTACCATACCACTAGTTTCTTTGACATTGCCTATAACTTTACCGATGCTTGGAACACTTTCATGCTCAGCGATGAACAAGACTTGGAGCTCACCTTTACCCGTGATATGTTCCCTAGTATGAGTGGTAGTAAAGTAAATGGGTTGTTCCTTAAATATGACTATGAGGGGGATCAAAAGCCTACATTCTTGCTCAATGACGAAACCAAACTTACCGACAGTACTTACCTGGAAATAGGTAACCTAAGCGTAGCCAAAGAGGGCTCTACGTGGAAGTTTACTGTACAGGGCGATAAGTCAATGATTACCAATGTAGAGATGATTGCTTCATACAAGGCAAAAGTTGAATAACCTTGTTTTTTCAGTCTTGGCAGGTTTTAAAAACTTGCCAAGGCTGATTTTATTTTTTGTAAAAACAATAGTCTACAATGATTATAAGCCATTGTTTTCCAAACCTACATAGTGTAACCTTTACTCAGTTTCGCTTTTAGGCACAGGATGTAACTTGATGCTATGAATTTGTTAGTTATCTACGGAGCAGGGTATACCTAGCACCTTGCACCTAGTCCCTAGCACCTTGTCAATGCTCAACACTGTAGACTACTTTAAACATACCCTCATGAATCAGTCAGCAAAAAACAAAAGACAACGAGGCAATGCGAACCGGGCTAAGTTGAAACGCCAAAAGAATGCTAAAAATGTATTTACTGGTGTAAACCGCCCCGCCAAGAAACGCTCTACCGCACTTGCCAAAAAACAAGGAGGAGCAGGCGTCAACAAAAAAAGAGAAAATAGAGCAGCCAAGAAATCTGGCATTGCCAAAAGCAAAGAAGCCAAGGCAGGGTTCTCGTCTAAGCCAGATAAATGGTACAAGGGGCGCAACCTCTACCCCACTGCGGGCAAAGATGGCGCAACCATTTACTTGCCTCAAAAAAGCGATGCGACACCTTCGGAACTGCTCAAAGGACAGTTTGTGAAAGACGTAGATGTTGGAAAAGAAGTGGCAGCAGGTGTACCACCCAAAGAAGACCAATGGTACAAAGGACGGAACCTCTACCCTACGCTTGATGAAAACGGAAAAACAATTTATCTACCTCAGCAAAGCGATGCGACACCTTCGGAACTGCTCAAAGGACAGTTTGTAAAAGATGTGGACACGGGCAAAGAGGTGCTCAACGGTGTAGACCCCAAACCTGACCGGTGGTACAAGGGGCGCAACCTCTACCCTACGCTTGATGAAAACGGAAAAATGACGTACCTGCCGCAAAAAAGCGAAGCCACCCCGTCGGAATTGCTCAAAGGGCAGTTTGTAAAAGATGTGGATGCGGGCAAAGAGGTGCTCAATGATGTAGACCCCAAACCCGACTGGTGGTACAAAGGGCGCAACCTCTACCCTACGCTTGATGAAAACGGAAAAACGACGTACCTGCCGCAAAAAAGCGACGCAACTCCAGCCGAACGTCTGAAGGGAAACTATGTGAAAGACGTAGACGCTGGCAAAGACGCTATTGAAGGGTATGCCCCCAAAGAAGACAAATGGTTCAAAGGACGCAACCTGTACGCAACCTTGGGAGATGAGGGCGAGGTGGTTTACCTGCCACAGGAAAGCGATGCCACCCCGTCGGAGCTTCAAAAAGGGCAGTTTGTAAAAGAGGTAGACCAAGGGAAAAAAGTAAGGGAAGTACTCCCCAAAAACACCAAACCCAAAATAGACGCCCAAGGAAGGATGCTTTACCCTGTAAAAACCCAGTCAGACGGTAGAAAAGAGGAATTGGTGTATTATCCCAAAGAAAGCGAAGCCACTGCCTCAGAAAAAACTAAAGGGCAGTTTGTACGCGACGAGGAGGTGATCAATGAACACCCCACCCGAAGACGCGCCCAAAGGGCTAGTAAACCTGAGGGGCGGAACCGTAGAAATGCAGTGACAGAAATTTAATCAACTAACTTAAACAATTTAAAATAACTAATTAACCATATTATGTCAGATCGTAACCTTCATAAAAAAAAGTCAGATCATAACCTTGATGCACAACAGTCAGATCATAATCTTGATGCACAACAGTCAGATCGTAATCTTAGTAAACAACAGTCAAATCGTAATCCTCGTAAAAAAAAGTCAGTTCGCATTGACCCAAGTATAACCACTAGTACATCTACTAAAAAGAATAAAAAGCAGAAGAATCGAGCGCGAAGCAAAAAAAGCAACATGTCGCAAAGACAGATGAGTGATTTAAGAAGAACAGAAAGCCTGAGGAATTTGGAGCAAGATAAAGTAGATGTATGGGTAAAAAGCGTCTTAAATAGATTAGTAAAGAGACAACAAGGTTTTGATAAGAATATATTCAAAAAAACAGCAACCGAGCAGGAAGCTGCATTAAAAAAACTATGGGAAATTAGCGATAAAGTATCATTCAGAAGAAAATTAAGAGATGAGTACCTGTCCGAATTATCAGTGGATGATTTACACGAGGAACAAGAATTGGTCATAGATGATCTTACAGGTGAGTTAAAAAAAGGGAATTTAGTGATTATCAGTGATACTCATGGCCCTAAGGAACCATATATTTATGCATCTATATTAATGGATGAACTTGTTGATTCTTCAGGAGTATTGATGATTGAAGGTCCCTGGACAATGCCTGAATGGACAGATGCAGAATTTAACGGTAAAATAGATGAGTGGAGCCAAGTAGCCTGGAATTCTCCTTATCAGGCAGATTTAGTGAAGAAAGCCAGAGAATTAGGATGGGAGGTAGTATCAGTTGATATAGGGAATGAAGACGATCCAAATAATAAGAAGCTTAACACATATTCTGGTAGGCAAAAATATATTGGGGGGATGATAAAATCTGTGATGGATAATCAACAAAAGAAAGGTGAGAAAATTCTCATAATTGGTACTCGTCACGTTCACGGGAATAAAATTTATAAGGGAGGATTAGACAAGTGGACGAATCGGAAATTAACAAAAGAAGAGCGTTTAGATGACGCAGACAGAGCTCAAATTTGGGTCTTGGATAAAGACGAATCAGATTCACCAAACCCCAATTACAAGGTAGATATAGACGCTTATCGTGAAGAATTAGTAAATGCTGTATATAAAACAGCAAAGGGTAAAATTGAAGAACCAGTGGATGACATGATTAGAGGAGGTGATCAGGCAAAAACTGAGGACGATGAAAGAGTTATCTCTGCCCAAAGCAAAACATTATTCCAGAAGTTAAAAAAACTTCATGGCAGTGATGCTGTCATCTATTTCAAAGATGGTAAAAAAAGATACTGGAAATCGGAGTATAAGGACAATCCAATGGCTAAATTAAGTGAAAAGCAAACATATGCATTGACAGATTTGACTGGACAAGGTCCAAACTTTTACTTTCCTCCGTCTGGTGATGACTCTGCCAATGATAATCAACCGAATCTCCTCAGCAACGGCAATGATTCCAACAATGGCAACATCCTTAACAACGGCAATGATTCCAACAATGACAACATCCTTAACAACGGCAATGATTCCAACAATGACAACATCCTTAACAACGGTAATGATTCCAATAATGACAACATCCTTAACAACGGCAATAATGACAATGCTCCCAATAATGACAACGCCCCTAATAACAATCTACCCAATAACAACTCTCAACAAATTAACCTTGACACAGTTCAAAATATAGCGGGGTTCTATAGTGAGCAAAAAAACTTGGTAGATACTAGCAACCGAACAAGTTTGGAAACATTTATTAGCACCGCAACGGAGATCAATGAACGAACGATACAATTACGGGGCAATCAAACTAACAACAGCCAAGCCCAATCATCTTTAGATGATTTAATAGTTCAAATTGCTCTAGACATTTCAGAAGCCAGGCAAAGTTTAAAATCGTTGACTGGTCAATAAACCAAACCCGTAGTATTTTTTTATGAAACTCCTAAAACACTCAAACGATGGATAGACAACTGTTGTCTCGAATGCGACAAAAACAAAATAAAGCCAAAATGGATGCCGATGGTGTCATTGGCAAGCGTAAGTCTGACTCAAGGAAAAAAGGGGCATCCCTTGATGATGCAGCGTCGGTGTCTGATACTACCTCAGGCTTTAACAATACCGTTGACGCTATTTTAGCGTCTGGTACTGCCCCTTCCGATATGATAAAAACCTTGGACAACCTTGTGCCCAGAACCGAAACAGAAGCGGAGATAAAAGAGGGTGCCCAACGCTACTGGAGCATGGTAGAACAGTTTCATGAACTGTATGGTGTTTACCCTTGGGAAGTAGTGCATACCTTGCACCCCAAAGACCGGATTGGCGCCAGTAGTGGACAAACAAAGGCGAACGATGACTCTACCAAAGAAGCCCCCTATGTTCGGAAACAACACGAACTAAAAGCCATTACCGGGGTGCAATTTTCGGAAAAAGATATTAAAACCGTTGAAGCCTTGGTAAAGGAGGCTAAAGCAAAGGGGCAGGTAGCCAATAATCACGAACAGTTTATAGCATTGGCAGTAAAAGCTGGTCATATCAACCCCAGAGAGGCCTCTACAGCCCGGTTTATGCTAAGGTATATGGACAGCCTGCGTATTGTTGGTAATGAAATACAAACCGTATACAACCAATTGGATGTATCTAATGAGGTAGAACTTCAGCAAGGGGTACAAGCTGTTGCTCGTTTTGTAGGCGAAGAACTCCTCACTAGATTTATAGGAAATAGAGTGAATGGGCTAAGGACTGGAGGTGTTTACAACACTTGGGCTAATTTGGATCAACTTACAGCTTATTTAAACCGAGCCATCGAAACCTTCGAGAACGCCTTTATTGCTGCTACTGAATCTAAAAAGTCGGGCAGGCTGTTCAGGCTAATCCAAATACTCAACGCGAACGAGTGGAATGTTGAAAAATATATCGGGCTTCTTCAACGGGCTCAATTCAATATCTACGATACGTCCACCCCGTTTGGGTTTCTGGCAAACGCTGTTTATGAATCACCCACCTCTCAGGGAGGAAAAGGTGGTGATGGACAAGCAGCACTCAAAGCAGCTTTAGACGCCTTATACACGGAGAAATACCTCCCCACAAATTTTACACAAGAGCAAATTATAAATTACGATTATAACCATACAGTGGATGATTTTAGGAACTGGTTACTTGCCCAAGGCTATACCTACAAAGTCATAAAACAGGCTGTAGCCGCTGAAAGGTCTTATTCGGATATAAATGAGGTAAAACCTATTACAGATGAAGATATTAATAAGCTGCTAGACACCTCCTATAAAGTACTTGACTGATGATAGCTTGGAAAGTAAAGTCATCTGTTTATCTGACTAGAGCTATTTAAAATATAGCAGATCATACATAGGGGCTAAATGAGTAATACAAGGGAGCGTTCATTTAATTGTGCTTTTTGAAAAAAAATACTGATAATCAGCAGGTTAAATTTTCTAGACATAGCGTTGTGAACGCTCCCTAATACAATATCAAACAATAATTAGCGAATGTTGAATTTCGCCTTAACATCTCTCGGCATTTGCTGTTCGGTAGATAATATTGTTGAAAATCATTCATTGGCATTCATCATTCGCTATTCAATCGATTCATTATTTAGCTTCTAAACTATCAGAATGCTTCATTTATCTAACACTACCTGAGTAATTAATTTAAGTTGCAAGTTACAACTAAGTAGCCAAGTGATATAAAGGCATGAAATTGTAGTGGAACAAGAACTATTTGAAGCATTAAAGAATAGAAGGGGGTTGCTGGGAGAAAAAAGAAAATACCCAAATAATCTACTCAAGCAAAACACTCAAAACTGCTGGCAGTTCAAGAAGAAAACAGGCAGCAGACCTAACCAGGCAAAGCCAATTAAGCTAGTCAACACAAGTTTTATTGTAATAGTCTACCACTTGCGACACTTTACGTATTTGCTTCTTTTTGATTTTTTCTTGAAGGCTAAGGCAGTCGAAGAAGTACTTGACTAACGTCTTTCTTTTCAAGCCGAATAGTCCCTGAGTGGCTCTAATGAAAAATTGATCTTCCTCTTTTCTAAACAAATCCATCCAAGACGAGCCGGCTTCGCCTTGTTCCCACCATTCTAAGTAATAATGGCTCAGTTTTCCTTTACTAATCACCCGCAAAAAATGCCTTTCTCCATTTTTAGGATCAATATCATATCGAGGATTTAGTAGGGTAATCCCTCGCGACGATTGGCTGAGCCAAAACCCTTCATAGTTGGTATTGTTCACATTAAAAGCTGCAACATTAGCCCTTTTATATTTTTTTCGATTTCCTTGTGTATCAGTAAATCGAATCTTTTTATAATACCGAGGGGTTACTTTGCGCTGATTTACATGTTCTACTTTGCCATATAGGGTGTCGCCAGAGTTAAGTACTATATAGTGTAATGAATGGCTGGTTTGCGCCCTTGAGGTAGGGAGGTTTATCCATAGTAGGGTAGTAAGAAGAGTAAAAATTTTGATAATTTTCATAATTGTAACTAAGGTAGTATGCTTTAGTACTAAACCAATTTCAATTTATTTGATAACGTATAGGACTACAAACACGGCTACCCAATCGTTTTTTTCTTTCAATGGATAGAGTAATTGTTGTACTCTCTATAATAACATACGTTCTTCTGGCACACTCTCTCAATTTCTTTATAACAAGTTGACTTGTTCATATACAATGTGGAGGGAGCTTCTTTGGTAGCAAATCAGGACAGACATTTTCTAAAACTAATCAAAGGTATCAAATTCGGACATTTTATTTTTTGTAAAACTAGGGGAAGTCCAGTGTCTTCTTGTCTTTATTACAAAACAAGTAAGTTTATTAAATATGCTATGCTACAAGATAAGTAAAGGCATAATTATTGAAAACAATAGTCCATCAAGTAGCATTTCAACAATATTTATCGTGTTGATTATCAAGATATTGACATTAAGAAGAAGATATGAAGTTAGTAAGGCAATATATAAATATTTTACCCATCATTTTGTTGAGTTTTATGTTCACTCTTTCGTCGTGTGACGCTACTAAGGAGCAAGACGTGACTCCAGTGGCTTTAGATGGCACCTGGCAATTGATAGGCTATCAGAATACTGCCGGAAAGCTTGAACAAAACACTGAAAATATTAACGAAAACCCTATCATTGCTTTTAAGCAAGGTGATTATGGTGGGTCTACCCTACACAATGCCTACACAGGCAGCTATACCCTTATCAATAATCAGTATTTAGTACTGACTACTCCAGTGAGTACCCTCACTACCGAGTCGCAATGGGGCGTAAAATTTCTGGAAAGTTTGCCTCAAGCTGAAAATTACAGCATAGACAATCAATTATTGTATATGGCTTTAAAAGGTGGTGAGGTTCGTATGGTATTTCAAAAAATGAAATAAAAAGCAGGCTAAAACTATGTGGGTTATACCAGTCCGCAGCTATTTGTTTGAATGGTGGTTACTTTCTTGTTTTAAATGTTTTAAATTTATTTTGTTTATTTGAATTATCTTCAATTTACTGTCTATATATCTCTAAATGCTGCGAACTGGATTAATTGGGTCTTGGTTGCATAAAAACTCCCTGTTTTTGGTTTACGGTCTATTTACAGGACGAAAACCTGGCAATCAAATTATTTACGAACGCGTCGTTCCATTTTAATATCTTGAAGCTCATCTTCTAAGCGCGAAAAAGCAGATTTTAGTTCTTGCAATGAAGTGACACTATCATCAGGCATATCACGACTAATATAAGCAGCAAACTTCCAAATCTCTACTACTTCGTCAGCGGGTACCTCATAAGGTTGATAAGCAATGTTAGACGATTTTAACAAAAATGTACCTCTTTCGGTAATTTTGTTGTACACCTTCTTAAGTACTACTCCATCATTTTTTGCCACCACTACACAAGTTTGTCCTTCTTGTACATCGTTCCAGTTTGCTACATATTCGCCAATAACAATAGACTCTGGCAGTAACGGTAACATAGATTCTCCGGCAATTTCAAAGGCACGGTAAGTTCTACCTTCAGGTAAGAAGGGCAATTGATACTTGGGCAAATCTTTCAAATACTCTGCATCTGCATACCCTTTGGTATATCCAGCAGCGGCTTTTTCGGGCACCAACTCAATATTTTCATTGTTTTCGCGGTCAGTGGTAATAGTTAGAATGCGTAAGTTCTCGGCAGAAGCATATTTTTTCACTTCTTTTTGTTGCTGAAGATCTACATCTCCTAAGGTTGCTAATTCGACATTTAGCAATTGATCTAATGTAATGTTAAAATACTGAGCAATTCTATTCATCACTACCAACTTAGGCTCAGCGCGTCCATCTTCATACGAAGAAATAGCACTACGAGTAATACCAAGTGCATTTGCAAGGTTTTCCTGAGTTTGCTTTCCATTGCGCTCTCTCAGGTGTTTTAAATTTTTGCTCAAAAACATATCAAAAAAATGTTAAAAATATTGGCTAATAATTTTCCTATTCGGTATATTTGCTAACAAATTTAGCAAGCTAATCGGTCATTTGCAAGGTTTAAACGCTAAAATTATTAACAATCAACCACTTACAATGAGCAAAGCATAAAAGTTTGTCAAAAAAAATAATTTAAAGTCAGTCAGATAAGAAAAATACTACGGGTTTATGAAAAAAAATTAAATAAAAATATCTGAGGTCATGATTACAGCACAACAAACAGCGAAACCAAAAACAACACAACGAACACGAAAAACTCAGCAAAAAAAAACTACCAGAAAAACCAGTACAACAAAAAAGAGTGTAACACCTAAAAAGAAAACTCCCCCTGTCACTACTATTGACATGGCAGATGTGTTTACTTCAGGGGCTACCAAGAGTATAGTATTATTGCTGATTATTTCGTTTAATGTGGTTGTATTACGCAACAGTTTTTTACTATCGGCTCCACCGATGGGTTTTTCGGGTGACATCAAAATAGACGCTTTGTTATATGGCCTAGCCATTAGTGTCTTGATGGTGATTATCTTATTTCATGAAGATCAATGGAAAAATGCTTTTTGTCCAGGGGCCATTACTTTGTATGCCGATACTTTAATTCTAATCCTGTATATGAAGTGGTTTGAATTTATGCTAGGCAAGTGGTTATCTATGTGGCTATTGAGTGGTTTGCTCATAGCAATGCCGGTAATGGGTTTGTTTATTATGGTAATAATGCTAAAAAAATAAAGCTGTCCTATTATAATCAATACTCCGCAGTGATTTTAGTCAAAGTTGATTATCAAATGGTTATAAGTTTAAAAACTATTTAATTCCGTGTTTAGACGTAAAACCGAAACCCTTTGAAAAATAAAGCAAGTACGCAAATTTAATATACGCCATTGGTTTACAATGATTAATAGGGTAAACATTTACTCGAATCCGCTATGGACTACGGACTAAATGCTATGGACTATTGATAATACCTCAGGGAGGTCATTGCCGCAAGGGTTGAAACCTGTCAATAAATTATGAACAATTTGATTTATATTTATTGACAGGTTTATTTAATTTCAAATGTGCTGAATCATATCAACACTAGTCAAGCTGCTTATTAGTCAGAATTAGTTCACAACTTACTTTTTACAATCCGATGAAATTCCCCTTTAAAAACAACCTTTTCTATAACTTAAAATCTACACTTCATCATGAAGAAGAGCTTGAAGAGCCATTGAACCATTACAATGACAGTGAGGAAACTCAGGAAACACCTTTAAATATACTACAGGAACCAGCTATAGAGTATGGTAGATACGACCCTCCTGATACACAGGTGGTGATTCAAAAAATCGAGATTAATCAAGCAAATGAAATAAATGAAGCCACCCCAAAAAAACCCAAGGTAGTGTGGGGCAATGCCGAAAGTCCTGCTAAAATAAAATTAAAGTTTACTACAGTACCAGCCCCTCAATCCCTTGAGGAATTGGCTTTTTTCAGGATTGATTTAATGCGCTCTTTGTCTGGTAAAGACTTTACTTTTGTCAATGCACTGGCAAAGTTTAAAGACTCAGGATCAACGCGTAACTACCGTAACAAAACAATTGTACTACCACCCGATTTGGAAGATGGTTCTTATTTTTTACGCATTATTGCTTTAGATGAGGAGGAACTTCCGCTTAATATAGAAGAGGAGGCTTTGCAAGAAGAACTAGTACACACTCAAAAAATAAGCAGTGATACTGACACTTTTTTCTTTACCCAAATACAAGAAAATATCTCCTCTATAGAAAATTTAATGCTTAGCAATGATGCCTCCAATGAGCTACCACCAGCCAATGAGGTAACTAGTTCGCTCAAACATTGGTTATATGCTTTTATCAAGCTAAGGCTGCAAAATATCATTGAGGCTACTCCTGTCACTGGTACTACTGGGTTTCGGCTACAAACCAGTCGAGGCAAACACTTAGAAAGTATTTATGAAACGATTCTAAAACCTGCCAATAAGTCGTTAAAAATTCAACTGCCCGAAAAACTGGCGATCATAGAACAGTGTATGCTTGCCAACCCTGAACAAGTAGACCCATTGCTAATTGATGTTAAAAACCATGGACCATTACGCGAGGGAGCCATTACCCTTACTGAAGTAGCTGAAGGAGAAAACGATTGGATTCCAGCCTCATTTAGGGTAAAACGTACCGAAGTATTTACTGCCATTCGTACTAGTGCTACTGACAATAAAGGGGTGTGGGAAACCTTTGCAATATATAATCATATTGAACTCATTAGAGATTATGTAGAAGAGTATGAACACTGGCTAAACAAGGTGCTGCGCAAACTCAAAAAAATAGAAGAGCTGGAACCCGAAGAACAGGAGGATGTATATGAAATGCTGCAAGTAGTGCAAAACCTTGATTTGATTCAAACAAGAACGCTTTTGCCTAATCAAAAAATAGAGACAGTATTTTTACAATCTCCACTACACCCCTTACGAATGATGTGGAGCCTTAACCTTTGGAATTGGTACCAGGAATGGGAAGAGGAATTGCTCACTATAGAAGAAGGATATGCGACCTGGGTAGAAGCTATGCAAGAGTACTTAGAACTGATGATGCCTCAAAACAACCCCCTGCTGATGAGCATAGAGGATAAGGTATATCAATATACAGGAGAACTTGCGCACGGGTGGGGAATATATACTCTGGCAAACCAAGCAACCAAAGCAGCCACTGAACTCAACACGCAACCTCACCTCTTAAGGTATTGGCAAGAAGTGTTTAACCTTGCTCCTGTTTACAATTCATCGGCTCTAAATGCTGAAGAGGTTATTGGGCAAATTCAAAGCTATTTGGTACGTTACCCAGAGAAAAAAGAACTTTTAGTCAATGTATTAAATGCAGATACTGGACAGTCACTGGCTGAAGCTATTTACTGGCTTGCTAACCAACCCGAAACTCAGGATTTGCAATATACGCTACTCCTATTTGCCAATGATTATGCATTGGGTAAAGTCGGTAATGCTTTTGAACTACTTGCTACTGAAACTCCTGAGCTATTTGAGCAAGTAAAGGTGGGGGTAGTAAACATCGAAGAGTTTTTCAAAACACCCGAAGAGTTTAGCAGTGATCTCACTTTTTTGGTACAACCATTCAGCGCTCAACCTATTTTATTAGCCTCTGATTTTGACAAAGCTGCACCTACTCAATTACAGGAAGGACTGCTTCAGGCTCCTGCATTGCTTACTCAGGTCAACGGACAAATCAAGGTAAGTCGATGGGTAACCTCTACAGCTCACTTTATCAACGAAGATGCTCCCGAAGATGTGCTTTATCTACATAAAGGCTTTGAACTTTGGCAGCAACTAGTAGTCACTAACCTTGCCGGACAAGTATCAGGTGCTACCCCTGCCACTCAACTAGTGCTCACTTTACCTCAAAAAGTATTATTTGACAAAGCCAGTGAAGCTTCGGAATGGGTCATTGTTAAAGACAATCATATTACCCCAGACTTGTTTGATTTTTCGCCTAATAAACATCAGTTGCCTCAACTTGTGGCTCAAGATATAAGCAGTGGCATAGTAGTTACCAAACAAACAGGTAGCCCTTTGGAAACTATAGATTTCCAATTACGCGATATTGGGCACAATTGGTCTAATTCGCCAGAACGCCTTGAAAAAATGGCAGAGCATCTCGAAGTCAGTGGTTTCCCCTGGTTTGACATGCCTCAACAAGCCACAGATATGGCGTTGACTAAAATGTTACTGGAAAAGTTTGATTTTCTGAACGATCATTTCATTATACCTGTAGGCAAACACCCCCAATGGTTTCCCAGCGAACATCAGGCAAACCTGTTGCTGGTAGCCATGGATACCAACGAACGTAACATCTGGGTACAAATGATTGGGGTAGCCTCTGGTGACAACCTAACTGAAGATGAAATGAAGGGGATCAAACAACAAATAAAACGAGACATTGACAATACCTACAAAGCCCTGATGTATTACTTCAAACCTTCATTACTGTTTCCTCATAGGGCTACACTTATGCACGAGCTTAGGTGTTTTTTGAGCTTTTATATCAAACGAGCTATTCGCTACCAAAGCCTCGACTTTGTGGTAGCAGATCGTTATCAACAGTTTTTAAATGAACTGGAAGCTGGTTATGATGTGATTACGGGCAAGCTTGGAATTATTTATGACCATGTGGGTTTTGGACAGATAGACAAAAAGCAAGAAGAGAACGATTGGTTGTTTTTTGAGGTAGGTAGCCGCTTTGTTCAAGCACTATTGCAAAATATTTAGATGAAGGTAAATTTTAAATAGTATATTTGGTAAGAGCTTGTTTAAAATTCATTGATTAGGTCCCCGAATCAAGTTCGGGACTGTGAGCTTTTACGCGACTTTTATGATTATATATTGTCAAATTTAGCCGTTGGCAGAGCCCCGAAACAAGTTCGGGATTTATAAACTCGGCACAGCAAAGCTGTAGCCATCGGTTATCAGCAATAGCGTGGCTATTCCTTCAAAATTTGACGCATCTAATCCGAAAATTCATCATAAAACCTCCTGTAAACGACCGCTTTAAACAAGCTCTAAGATTGTAACTACTTAATCTTTTTATTTAAACATTACATTTATGAAAAAACTATTGATAACATTCGCAATGGTGGGCTTTTTGGCTGCCTGTGGAGGAAGTAAAAAAGGTGAGAACACCGAAAACTCAACCGATACAAGTGCCAGCACAAATACTGACAGTGTTAATGCTGATAATAAAAACAGCGAAACAACATCAGCCAACACTGCTGACGCACCATTGAGCAAAGATTTGGTGGGTAAAGCCAAAGAATATGGTTCAGAGGAAGAAGTAACAGCAGAAACCGACAAAAGCAAGATTATCCGTTACCGTTCTAAAAGTTACGCTAAGGAGTTTCCCAAGGCATTGTTCGAAGCCAAAAACCTACAGGTACTAGTATTGCAGAGTTTGAGCAGCTCTGAGTTACCCAATGAAATCAAGAATTTCAAAAATCTTACATGTATAGTGTTAGACGGCGCTAAAATAGAAAAATTGCCAGAGGGAATAGGAGAACTCAAAAACCTGAAAACAATCTCTTTGACTTCTTGTCGAAAGCTGGATATTCAACAAGTGCTGAATGTACTGAAAAACTGCCCTCAACTGGAGAATTTAAGCTTGTCTTATATACCATTTGAAACAATGCCTGCGACCATTGGGGAATTAAAAAATCTAAAACATTTGAGAATTAAAAACAACAACTTTAAAACTTTACCTGATGAGTTTTATACACTTAGCAACCTTGAGTATTTGAGTATTAGCAGCAAGAAAGACGCCCCTTATAACTATGAAGATATTTTCAAAAAACTAAAGCAACTGCCTGCCCTTACCAAACTATTTATTCCTTTCGCAGGTTTGAAAGCCCTGCCTGATGTAATGAAAGAATATCCAGCACTGAATAAAGTTGTGTGGAAAGAATCGGACTGGAAAAATGCCAAGGAACAAGCGGAACAATGGAGCGCCAAGTTTCCTAATTTTACAGTAAGCATTAATACATCAAGTACCCCTTTGTATTATATGTATTAACAAGCCACACCATTTTGAAATCGCCCACACCACTTCAAAATGGTGTAGGTGATTTCAAAATCATTTAATAATCAAATCTGGTAATTTCGGCAGTTTTTAAGTCTAGTTCGTACACATCGCCCATGCTAAAATATGCCTTATGTTTGGTTACTGTTATATTATTCCATTGATTACCTATCACATCTTTTACTGTTTTTTTAATCAAACTTCCATTCATAGGATTCACTTTTTCAATAAGCATCTGCCCTGTTTCTTTGAGGTATTGTATGATTAATAGATTGCCCTTGTGTAAGATATGATACACTTCACCATCTTTTGTTTTTTTATTGTATAAGTTGGTGCTACGCAGAGGATAACGCCAAGCCACCATTCCTGTGTGATGGTTTATACCCCAAAGCTCATTTTTATTGTTTCCTCTCGTTTTTCGAGTAAAGGCAATTACCAGGTTTTTACGCCCAACCATTGGTGTCAGACTGTAATCTATTTCCTTTGCCAGCTCGCTTATTTTTCCTGATAACATATCCACCTTCAATAGTACACTCCGCGAACCACTCAATGCACTTAAATACAAGGATGTTTGATGCTTGATATGACTTAGATTTTTTATATCGTAAGGAAGTAATACTCTGGAAGGCAAAACTTTATCCCACTTCTTAATACCACTATCTATGTCCCAACATTGTATATGAGTACCCTCAGGCATCAAGTATACGTGTGTACCTATATTATCAAATACCATAGGCATGTTTACCCTGTATACTTTCCCACTGTCTATTTCACGATGGGGCGTAGGAGTAAATAACCTTATAGGCATCAAGGTAATTGGATTAATTACTACCACACTTGCTGAAACATCTATCTTATCTTCTGCCTGATCGCTTAGCACAATTTTATCTTTCACTACATAAAAACCTACCCCTTTTGCTTTAGGGGTTTCAAGGCGATTTTTTCGTAAAATATTGCCATCCAAGGTATTTACTGAGTATAAAATCCGATCTTCGGTGAGTAATATCAATTTTCGCTGTACCAACGCCATACAGTTAGTGCATTCTGGTGATAGTTGATCCCTTAACCTTAAACTCCATACCTTCTTGCCGCTATTACGCTTAAGTGCATACACAAAATCTTTTACAAGAATATATACATGCTCACGATCATAGGTAGTTTTCAAATAATTGTGTCCATCTTTGTATAAGGTAGTAAGGTTGGTTTCCCATTGGGTAACCTGATTAGCAGCTGATCGATAAGCTAAATGTATTTCGTACTGGTTTTCAGCGTTTTTACGATGCTTAATATCTTTTTTTACACTAACTACCAATACATCAGACATAGTAAGCGTGGGGCTGTCTACCAAGGGCATAGTACGTAATACCACTTTGGGCGAAACACCTGAAATGCTCCCTATTCTTTTGGTAAGGTCTGAGAAAGAAAGTTTATCCTGAGTAAAAAACCAGCCTAATAAGAGCAATACAATCACGGATAAGCCAAGGTTGACCATACCTGAGCAACCTCTCCTTCCAACTTCATCTGCCATTTTTGTAAGTTTGTTTTGTTTCTACAAATGTAATGAATAAATTATTGATTCATAATAACCTTTTTGCAGAGCAAAAGCAATATTTTAAGATTGAAACAAGTCATAGGATTTTATCGCAAAACAGCCTGGACACTGCTTATACTGGGCATTTGGATCGTGGTAGGGTATTGTATACGTCTGGCACGCCCCCATCCAAATACTGCCCATTTGGTTATAAACATGTTGGCTTTAGGCGGCTCTCCTATTGGCATCGCATTATGGATGTTTAGAAACTTAAAAAAAGAGAAACGCCGCAAATCTTAAGCATAAAAAAAACTGTGGACCTTGCCTACACAATACCCACAGCTAAAACTTTTTATGTCCAACCCCAAGATTTACTCTTCAACCAAGTCACTTTTTACTTTCTTGATCATTTCCTGAATGTGGGCTTTAGCCCCAAACAACTTATCAAATACTGCTACCACCTGTTGGTCTTTGTCCAACAAGTAAGTAATACGTTTGGATACTCCTACCAATGGCATAGCTGCCTTAAAAGCTTTAGTCACTGTTCCTTTAGTATCAGCCAATAACTCAAATGGCAGATTGTGTTTTTCCTTAAACTTTAGGTGCGTCTCTATATCATCACGGCTAACTCCCAGTACATCTATGTCAAACTGTTTGAAAAACTCAATATTATCACGAAAGTCGCAGGCTTCTGCAGTACAACCAGGGGTAAAATCTTTTGGATAAAAATAAATAATACAAGGTTTATCTTTGCGATTATTGTACAAATTAAAATCCTCTCCAGTGGTAGAGGGTAAGGTAAAATCAGGTGCTTTGTCTCCTACTTTTAAAGCCATTCTTTTAGTATTTTAAATAAATTGAATATTAAGGAAAGTTTTGTAATTACTACTTGGTATACAGTGCAACATTATGAGTAAAAATCACACAAAGTCAATAATAGTATTATTCTACTAAAGTACACAATTGCTTACCCAATAACTATTGAATAGCAGGTATAGTTATTATTTTGTTTGTTTTTGTATAAAAAAAACTTCAATCACCTATAAAACCCTACTCACTAAAAGTTTTTTTTATTATCTTAAGAATACATTGACAAACAGTAGGCAAGGCACTGGTAAAAAATAGTTAAAAAATCTTATTTATTATTAAGGGATTTATATTTTTCACTTGTCGTATACATATAGTAGGTACCAAGCTTGATGTATGCTTCACACATCAGGCCTGTGTATATACCTTATTAAATTTACTGTTTACATTATCAAATCAAGAAACACATGAACAGCAAACTATTTAAAAGCATAGTCAGTGGGCTTGTACTCTGTTTGATTTATCAAACAAGTTTTGCTCAGCTTGGCTTCAACATGGGTTATAATTACTCAAAACCTATGGAAGAAATGGCAAGTACCATCAGGCAGATGCATGGTTTTAACCTAGAGCTTATCTATAAGATTCCCAAGTCACCTTTTAGCATCGGTTTAGACCTGGGCTTGTCAAGCTATGGTAAACGCAAACTAGACGACTTTACGGTTGTACAAGATGAGCAAATACAAGGCACCTATGACCTTACCATCAACAATTACGTATGTGATGCCTTCATTACAGGGAGAGTGGACTTATTATCTAAAGGAATCATCAGACCCTATATAAGTGCTCGTATTGGAGTGCAAGAGTACCATACCGACTACATTCTTGAAAACCCCAATATACAACACACTACAGAATGCCCTGACCCAGTAGAAGAGGGCACAGTATTACACGATGTAGCGATGGCAGCAGGGTTTGGTTTTGGGGTAAGAATAGATATGGGGCAAATATTTAAGCTGGGAATGGGTAATAATCGCTTATTTCTTAATATAGAGTCTACTTATTTAAGCGGAGGCACAGTGCGTTATATGAGTTTAAATGCTCCAGCCAATGTTGTCCCCAGCAACACAGACATGCCTGGGCTGGCTCCTGGGGTAAGTACAATTACCCATCCTTACCACACAGGCAAAGTATACCAGTCAAAGATTTCGATGACCAATCTTCGAATAGGAATGGGAGTTCATTTCTAAAACTTTGTGTTTTTGGCCAATGCTTATCCCTGCCCTATCACGCAGGGATTTTTTTATCTTCTACATCAACCACCATAATCTTTGTACATTTGTTCATACACTCAGAGTATGTTTAAATTTTGTCTTCGGAATTAAAAATGATGGATTTTTTGTGCTGACGAAGTATATTTTAGAAGGAATAGCCAAAGCTATTGCTGAAAAAATTACTAAAGTCAGCGCGTAAAAGCTGCTTTTTTAGTCCAGGTTATAATTTTTAAACATACTCTCACTCTGTGTTTAATCATAAACAAAACAACAAAGATGAACATTCCAGATATAACAAATGAACAAACTCTTAAAGAGTTTTTAGACGAAGCAGCAGATAAGTACAATCAACCCGACTTTATCGAGAATGATCCTATCTCTATTCCTCATTTATTTAGCAAAAAACAAGACATTGAGATTACGGGTTTTTGGGCAGCTGTACTTGCCTGGGGTAATAGAACCACTATTATAAAAAAATGTAAAGAATTGGTAGAACTGATGGATGGCGACCCACATAACTTTATACTCAGCCACGAAGAGTCAGACCTAAAGGCATTTTTATCATTTAAACATCGTACTTTCAACGCTACTGACACGCTCTATTTTATTCATTTTTTTAAGTATTTTTACCAGAAACACACCTCTTTGGAAGAAGCTTTTACCCAAAACTTCACTCCAGAGATGCCCCATGTAGAACAAGCCCTCAAAGATTTTCATGAGTTGTTTTTTAGCCTGAAAGAATACCCAGAGCGTACTCGTAAGCATATAGCTACCCCTGCTCGAAAATCAGCTTGCAAGCGCATCAATATGTTTTTGAGATGGATGGTAAGAAAAGATACTAAAGGGGTTGACTTTGGGATTTGGAGCAAAATTAATCCTAGTCAGTTGATATGCCCTTGCGATGTACATGTAGAACGGGTGGCAAGAAAATTAAATTTACTGGAAAGAAAACAAATGAATTGGCAAACGGCTCTTGAGCTTACCCAAAACTTACGAAAATTCAACGCCCAAGATCCTGTCAAATACGATTTTGCACTATTTGGTCTGGGCGTTGATCACAAAATGTAGTACAGGCAACTATGCGTCTATTTCGCGGGGTTGCCACTTAGCAGGATCTCGCCGCCATTCGTGCAGCGAAGCCATAATTTTTTCGCTCAAATCGTGGCGGTGAGAAAACTCTACCACCAACGTAGTGTAATTACTCAATGTATTAAACTTGAGATCAGCATCCATCATATTTTGCTCCATTACGTCAAACCCATAGGTAAACATAGCCACTATTCCCAATACCTCTACACCTGCTTCACGCAATGCTTCTACTGCTTTGATAGAGCTACCTCCAGTAGATAATACATCTTCTATGACTACTACTTTTTGACCTTTAGTAAGCTTACCTTCTACCAGGTTCTCTTTTCCATGTCCTTTAGCTTTTGAGCGCACATACAAAAATGGCAACTCAAGCTCGTCGGCAATCATAGCTCCTTGAGGAATGCCTGCTGTAGCCACACCAGCAATGGCTTCTACAGTAGGATATTCTTTTTTTATCAACTGTATAAATTCTGATTTGATAAATTTGCGTACTTTGGGAAAAGATAATGTCAGGCGACCATCGCAATATATAGGAGAATACCAACCTGAACTCCAGCGAAAAGGTTGATCGGGGCGTACCTGAACTGCTTCTACTTCGAGTAACATAGCAGCTACTGTTTCCGCTATATTTTTCTGGTTAGACATCATATATTTTAGTATGTTTTAAAGTTTCAAAAGATTAACAGAATTAATAGTTTAACTCATTAAATATTAACAAATTAATAACACAAAGTTAAGTAAAGATTATGGATATATTTATATGCGACAAACATATTTCAGTTTATAAAAATGACGATGCAAACAATGTTGAACTTTATAGCCAAGTAATTGATTTCCGTCAGGAAAAAACCACTTTACCCACAAAACTCAATAAGCAAGTAGTATTGAAGTGCCCCAATTTAGAAACAGTCAAACAATTTATTCAAGGTGTTGTAGACCAACATCATCCAACCCTCAAACATTGTGTTATTTTAGTCAATGATAAAAAAGCCTGTAAAAAGGCCATCAAATCTTTGTTTTATACTTTAAAGGCAGCTGGGGGGCTAGTCACCAATCAAAATAATCAATACCTACTCATTTATCGTTTGGCAAAGTGGGATTTACCTAAGGGGAAAGCTGAAAAAGGAGAAACCAGTAAAATAACTGCCTTACGAGAAGTAGAAGAAGAATGTAGCATCAAAGTGAAAATTGAGCGCTTTATATGTACCACTTGGCATTATTACCCACAAAAAGGCAAGCAAATGCTTAAGAAAACCGATTGGTACACCATGCAATGTATTGATGACAGTCACTTAAAACCACAAACAATAGAAGATATAGAAAAAGTAGAATGGATGGATGATGAGCAGCTGCCACAAGCGTTAAATAACAGCTATAACTCTATAGTGTTTGTATTTGAGCAATACTTCAATCATACAAAGCAAGAACTATAAATGAAGGCTAAATAGATCGAAGTACTGGTAAATGTCCTTGTCAAACTTATCATTGAATGTAACCCAGGAAACTGATGATTGATTCAAGGTGATCTCTACCTTTTGAATGTACTGGTCGAGCAACTCGTAGATGCTAGAGTCAGGCATAATATTTCCAGTCAAATTAACCACGCTTTTGTCAGGAAAGTACCTTAATTCATCTATTACCAACAGTACATAGTATAAAAAGTCTTGTTCTGTTTTATAAGCAAATACATTACAAAACTCTAACTGATCATCTTTAAGTATGCTCAAAGTAAGATACTCACTTTCTACATGCAAAAAAAGGTGTGCCAACCCAGAAGCACCCAGCTGTCTTTGTTGCTTCAGACCTTTGAGCAATGAAGCAGTTTGATGTACAAAGCTCATCTTTTCAGACAAAGCATAAATGTTTTCAAACCAAGCAACCAACTCGGTTTCTACCAAAAACACATTCATTATATTCAAACTTTCGATCTCCGAGTAGCAGATTGTTTGGTCAATAGTTACATCGGTTAAGTGCTTTAGGTATTTTACCGCTTCATCTTCTTCAAACAATGCCTTGGGTACTAAAGTAAAAGCTTTGCCACGATAAGCTATTTTAATTTCGTTCCAACGGTAAGCTTTTAAAAACAAATGATTGTCATATATCCAGTTTAGGTGAGAAGTTAACTGGTTGTGAGAAAGGTTTACATAGAAGCTATAATGCTCTAGTATAAGGCAGCGATTGGTTTGGGTATCTATCACACATATTTCCAACCCATCTTGCCCTATCGACAAGTACAAATTGTAATTTCCTAATGCTTGTATATCAAAGGCATCATCCTGGAAACTTACTTCTCTGATAGATAATTTGTCTGTTGCGTCCAAGGTAGTGAGGAAGTTGAGGGTTTATAAAGAAATATAGTATTAGCATTCCGGGTAAAATGGTCAAGAGCCATGCTACTTCACAGTAACACAGCTCTTTACCACAATTGTTAAATCTTATTGCTTTAATAGACTTATTGCCAGTTACCAGCTGTACTAGGCTCGTCTTTTGAGCCCACCTTCAGAGGCTTTTCTTTCAAGATGGTGAGCTTATCCTCTACATCTTTCAGAATTGTCTGGTAGTCTGTCATTTTATCATCCCAAGGAGCAAGTCGGGTTTGATATTTCTTAAACTTTTCTACCAACTCTTGATACTCTGCACTTGCTTTCTTGTCAGCTTCCTCCAGAGCTCTCATACGTTTGCGAATGGCTTTAGCATCGTCATCTAATATTTTCTTTCGCTCATTCTTTACATATAGCATATTGTTGGTCAGTGTCTCCTTCTTTTGCTTTAAAGCTTTTATTTTATCTTTAATCGGTACACGCTTGGCAGGATCAAACTCTCCTCCACGTTTAGGGTTGATAGGAGCTGCATCTTTTATCTCAAAAACAGGAACCAACACACCACCTTTACGAATAGTATCAGCAAACCACTCAAACTTTAATTGCTTGCCTCCATTACTTGGGATTACTGCAATGTTCTCAATATCATTGGCAAATTTGATCATACGCTCAATGTGAGAAATCTGAATTTGTGTTTTTGCGTTTGCCTTGTCTTCTTTCAAACGATTAAGAATTCGTTCTTTGGTTGAGATGATTTGTAAAGTATCAATTTTTACAATTACACTGTCATTGCCTAAATCCTTTTCTTTTTTTTCTACAATAGGAATTTTTCCATTTTTGAAAAAGTTAATCAACTCCTCAGGTTTATCCGCATACATTCCTTTTTGTTTTGCTAACTCTTCCTGAATATCACGAATTAAGGTAAGTTTTGCAATAATCTTTTTTTCCACATTATCAATCTCTGTTTGCTGATCAATGGGAACTTTTACCCCCATAACCATAAACACCAACAAATACACCCCTAATGGTAATACCGCTACTGTGCTTGCCAGATTATATGAAATTTTCTTGGTGACAGCCAAAGCAATTACTGCACCCACTACTACCAAGTATACAATCAAATATACTGGTTGTACAAATCCGAACAAATTCGAAATAATTTCGCTTATTTGATTAAAAAAGCCCATTGTCCTATCAGTTTTTTGTTACGCAATTATAAATAATTTTTATTGACTATATCTTGTTTCAGGCGTTTTTTTTTATAATTGATGAATTGCCAAAATAATATTAGGTAAACTTTGTCGTTCAATCTATCAATTATAAATTGCCCTCAATACAATTAATGCTTTCAGCATGATTAAACAATCTAGAGAGGCTTTTACAGTATTTACTCCCTATCTATAAACTTGAAGTGCAAACTTATAACATTTTTAAGTATGCACAAATATAACTAACATTCTAGTTATAAAAAAACGCTCATCTTTATTCCATAGAAAGTTTCAAATGTAATGTTTATATAAAGATTTTGAGGTAAAAACTCATCAAACCTTGCAAATAATGGTCTGTTTGGGCATTTTGAGGGTATAAGGAGGTAAGAATATTTTTAAAACCACAGGAATCCCTGTTAAAAATGTGTTAATTATGAAAAAGTGGCGTTAAAATAACTTCTTCTGAAAACAAAAATGAGTTTATATTGTTTAGAATGTAGATTTATTGAGAATAAAATCATAATTTTGCATAAGATTAAAGGTCAACACGTGGTTGCTACCTTATGTTCTTTGAAGCATTAAAACGTAACCATTTATTAGGTTTTCATAATTGTAAGTTTTTGATTAGTTAGGTTTTGTAGACTCCTGGATGATATTCTCGGAGTCTATTTTTTTGCCTCAACAAATAAAAGAGCAACGAATCTGTCAGACCCATTGCTCTTTACAATATTTATTAAAAAGTTAGCTGGCTACTACTTGCAGTGCTCATCAAAAGCGCCCAACAAGTTGTCAGCAATCATTTGTGGCGTACGGCCTTCTATATGATGACGCTCCACAAAGTGAACCAATTCTCCGTCTTTGAACAAAGCCACTGAGGGTGACGATGGAGGATAAGGCAACATGTATTCACGCGCTTTGGCAGTTGCTTCTTTATCTACCCCAGCAAAAACAGTTACTACTGAATCTGGCTTATGAGCAGTTTCAGATAAAGCAAGTTTAATACCTGGGCGAGCAGCTCCAGCAGCACAACCACATACAGAGTTTATCACCATCAAAGCAGTTCCTTTGGCATCTTTAAAAAAGCCATCTACATCTTCTACAGTCTTTAGCTCCTGAACACCTGCCTGGGTTAAATCAAGACGCATTGGAACAACTAATTCTTCTGGGTACATAATTATCCTAAGTTTAAAAATTAATACAATAGTTGAATTGACAATTGCTAAAACGTAACTATGGACAAAACATAGTCAATAACAATTATACTGTTTTTGATGTTTTTAGAGTATTGTTTAAAACTTGCTTGTTGTCTTTTTTGGTAGTACAACAGAGCTTCGTAAACACGCATTAAACATACCCTTATTTATAAAAAGCCTAACTCAAGTTTGGCTGCCTCTGACATCATATCCTGATGGTATGGGGGTTCAAAGGTCATGTCCAATTCCACATCATTTACTCCCTCTATAGCCAATACTTTATTTTTTACCTCAGCGGGTAACTCTTCTACTGAGGGGCAATTGGGTGTAGTTAATGTCATTAAAATATATACATTGTTTACCGGAAAAACTTTGATTTCGTAAATCAAACCTAACTCATATATATCTATTGGTATTTCCGGGTCGTATACAGTCTTCAATGCCTCTACAACTTTCTCTTTCAAGTCAGGCGTTTCGAGTTGATTAGTTTTCATATTTTCTTTTTTTTGGGTGTTACTTTCCCCTCTTTTTCTTTTAGAAAACAGGTAAAAAGAAAGGCTTGTCACCAGATAAAACCATTTTTATCTTTTTTGCACCTTGTACATAGCAGCACATTCTTGGTTTTTTAGCCTACCTTTGACTGATAAGCTACTCCATATAACTTCATCTGCTTAATCATAGCTGCCAGTCCATTGGCACGCGTCATAGACAAATGCTGTTTCATTCCTATTTTATCAATAAAGTACAACTCTGATGTTGCAATGCTTTCAGGCTTATGCCCTGATAGTACACGAATAAGCAAACTTACCAAACCTTTTACAATGATAGAATCACTGTCCCCATCAAAAACTAACTTATCAGCTTCCATACGTGTATGTAACCACACATTTGACTGGCATCCTTTGATTTTATTGTCAGTAGTCTTGTATTCTTCACTCAAGGGGGCTAGTTTTTTACCCATTTCGATAATGTAGCTATATTTATCTTCCCAAGTATCGAAAAGAGAAAAGTCCTCTATAATTTCATCTTGAATTTCTTGAATGCTCATAAATCTAATGTTTGTAAAGTGCAAAATTAACAAATAAACCCCTCAGTTAAAATAATAGGGAGGAGTTCTTGTTATTTTTTAGCTTTATTGCTCCATTATCAAGCAACTGAATAAGTCGTAAAGCTATAACACAATATGGGGAGATAAGGTTTAAAAATGTAGGAGAGTACCCATTTTGCAACAAGCACTCCTGGTAGTTTTAAGGAAGCAAACAAGAAATAACCTACCCATTTTGCAGCTGCTCTTTTGCCCCAAGACTTTGTTACTTTTAGCCTTTGGCAGAGCTCGGCACAGCAAGGCTGTAGCCTCGGTTTGCAGCCGTAGCTCTGCTATGACTTTAAAAAGTGCCGCGTCTCAGAATAAAATAGTTAGCAAAGAACGGGGATCCTATTTTTTAATTGCTCCCTAAAGGCTTGGGTTAACCTCTAAGTGTGTCAATAATTCGGTCTTTTTCTTCTATTTGCTTCGCAAAGTCTTCTTTGAGTCTTTTTAATTTAAGATTGGCATTTTCTCTCACCTCTTTAATTCTTTTCATCACCTTCTCTTCATTTGCTTGTAATGCCTGAAGCTGCTCATTAATACGCCCCTCTTGTTCTTTTTGCTTGGTAATTTCGTAGCCAATAGAGTTTATTTTCTTTAGCTTTCCCTTGGCATCATATACCGGGTACACTATTTCGTACAGCCAAAACTTATGACCATCTTTGGCATAACGAACAAATTCACCTTTGACCAACTTACCCTCTACTATGCTATTCCATTCTTTTTGTACTGCTCCTGCCTTATGGCGCAGCAACACCGTATAATGCCTTCCTACAAGTTCGGCACGACTATAACCAGAAACTTTTTGAATAAGTGCATTAGCCTCTGTATAATTACCGTCAGCATCCAGTTCCAACACCGTAAATGATTCGTTAATCACATTTAGTTCAGCTTCCAGCTCACGATTGACCTGCTCCATGTGGCTTTTAGTTGTAATTAACTCCTTCATTGTCTGCTCTTTTTCTTTGTCACGAATTCTTACTTGCTTTGCCATTTGCTGTGACTCATGCAAAAGTTGTTGATTTTGAATGGAGGTTTTTACTCTGGAAATAGTTCCTGCAATACTCTCGCTCAACTGTTTGACAAAATCAATTTTATATTCAGGAAACTCGTCAAAAGATGCTAATTCTACCACTCCCATTAGTTGGTCATCTCCAGTAAGTAAGGGCACAATCAAGATACTTTTTGGTCTGGCACCTCCCAAGCCAGAAGAGAGTTCTATATAGTCGTAAGGAATATCTGTCACATATACTACATCTGTTTCGCGCCAGGCTTGTCCTACTAAGCCATCTTCTTTTGTCAATTCTTTTTTAAGATACTTTGTCCGGTTATAAGCATAAGATGCTTTCAACTCCAATACAGGTTCACTGGCTGTTCCTTGTTCATTCAACACAAATATGCCTCCTTGGTTAATCTCAAGATACTTTACCAGATTGGTGATAATGCTTTCATAAAACAACTCAAAACTCTGCTCTTCATCGTTTCGCAAAATATTTCCAAACTTTGCAAAACCTTCGTTAAACCAGTTACGCTGCTGGTTAGCTACTGCAATTTGTCTCAAGCTATTCTGCATCTTTGCCAATGACTGCCCTACATCTCCTTGTTCGTCGAACACCTGTATATCTGTATCAAAGTTTCCGGTTCCTACTTCTTCGGCAAATACTTCAAGCTTTCTAAAGCTATCTGTTAATTCATCTATTTTATCTACCAAATCATTCATTTCATACACAGATTTCCTGAGTTTTCCGGGAAACTTACCATGCAATAAATTGTTGATGTGTTGCTTTAGCTCTTCTACAAAACTAATGGTGCGAGGCAATACAATGAAAGAAATGATAATGCCTGCCATTAAAATAAAAAAAGCAAACACAGCATAATAATTAGCATTGCTTAGGTTTTTACGTTTAAGCAATGCCATACGATCTTTGAGTGCTACTTCGTGGTACACAACAGCCTCGTTTAAGGTACGGTGTATATTAATGCTCAAATTATTAATCTGGCGATCTATATCTTCAAAATCTTGTGATGCTTGAGTAGGCTTCTTATCATCAAACACTCCGTCATTCTGTGTAGTCAAAGCAGAAAAGTCAAATTTATTCAAACGCCCAAATTGCTTTTCTAATGTAATCATTAAACCACGTACTTGTTTTACCTTTTGCTTCAATGCTTTTTCATCAAGCTTGTTGCTTATGTTCGATAAAGAGTCTAGGTAAGTCTCCGCACGGTTACTCCAGATAGAATCTATATTAGTGGTGTGTTTGAACAGAACCCGGCTTTTACGCAAGTGGATAGAGGTTTGAACTGCTATATCCAGGTTCTGGCAATTCCGCTGAATGTCTTGGTGGCGATTTTTAATAGTAGTTAACTCTTTGTTTTGATCCTGTGCTCTAAGGGTAATCAAATACCATCCACTGGCAAACACCCAAAACAAAGGCACATACAACCAAAACAACCTACCGATAACGGAGTTGCGCTGAAACAACGTATTTAAGCCATATTTTTGTTCTTTCATCCGTATATTGCGTCTTTGATAAAGTGGCTGTATATCACCACCAAAACAATTGATTCAATCAATCATGTTGCTTTATATGTTACCAGTGCACAAGCGAGTGTTTTGACAGGCTTATGCACTGGCAATATTCAGGGAAAAATTATGCCAAGTTAAAAGCTATAGTACAATCTTTTAGAATAACTTGGTTTCCAGAATTGTTTGTTCGTTTACTTCAAAAAACTCTTCGTGTAAGTTAAAAGGCTCCTCGTCTCCACTGACCTTTGTTTTGATAAAGTTTCCATTTTCTTGCATCATATATGAGTTCATATTATCCCTTAGGTTATAATCAAGTATATGCATTGCTTGCTTTTTCACACCTTCGTCTACCATCAAAAACACCGATTCTATACGACGATCAAAACTTCGTACCATAGAGTCGGCACTTCCACCATAAATTTTTGGGTCGCCATTGTTATGAAAATAAAACATACGTGAGTGTTCCAGATAGTCTCCCACAATTGATTTTACCATAATGTTTTCACTTAAGCCTACTCGTTGGGGACGAATACAACAAATGCCTCTTACAATTAACTTGATTTGCACACCTGCTTTAGATGCTGCATACAACTCATCAATCATCCGTTTATCTTCCAGTGAATTCATTTTCATTACAATACCACTCGTCAATCCTTTTTGAGCATTTTTTGCTTCATTCTGAATAAGCTTAATCAACTCATTGCGTAAGTCACGAGGGGCAGTAAGCAAATACTCATAATGATGAGGTTGGGAATGTCCAGTAATCACATTAAAAAACTCAGAAACATCATGGGCATAAGTTTCATTGGTAGTGAGCATGCCAATGTCGGTGTATAACCTTGATGTACTTTCATTGTAATTACCACTTGCCAAATGTACATAACGGGTGACACTTTGCTCTTCTTTACGTACAATTAACAACATTTTTGTATGCGTTTTATACCGTCCTATGCCATGAATAACATAACACCCAGCCTTTTGTAGTCTCTCTGCTTCACGAATATTATTTTCTTCATCAAAACGCGCCTTTAGCTCAAACAATACTGATACGTGCTTCCCATTTTCAGCCGCTTTTTGCAAAGCACTGGTTACTCTGGAATGTTTGGCCAGGCGGTATATAGTAATTTTAATTGCCAATACATCTGGGTCTTCTGCGGCATCTTCCAAAATGTGTAAAAGTGGCTCAATACTATGATAAGGGTGATGTAATAATATGTCGCTTTCTTTGAGGTGTTCAAAATAATCGACATCAGGATCTATCAACCCTATTGGCAATATGGGTGAATGTATAGGGGGGTATTTGTCTTTAAAGTTTTCGTGCCCTGCAATGCTAAACAAACTAGTATAGTCCATCAATGTGTCATTCACAAAAACATTGTCATCGTCTAGTTGCCAACGACGTTTCAGGTTTTTCATTAACCAGGTCGAATACCCTTTCTCCACTTCTATTCTTACTACCCGACCTGTTTTACGAGTTTTTATTTTTTGCTTAATTTCATCTATAAAATCAGCTTCAATGTCATCACTCTCTTCTAAAGATATATCACCATTACGGGTAACCCTAAACAAAGAAACTGATACAATGTCTATGTTACGATAAAGTTTGTTGATTTGCCAGTGAATAATACGCTCAATAGGCACAAAAATAATTTCGTCATCTTCTCTCTCAAATTCATAAAAACGGGGTAAGTTTTGAGGGACTTGCACAAAAGAAAATCGACGCTCATCTTTATCAGTGCTTTGCAGGTTGCGGGTGACCACCCCAAAGGTCAAAACCTTGTTCATTAACACAGGGAAGGTTCGATAGTTATCGTACACCATTGGGGTAAGCATAGGAAAGATAGTTCGCATAAAATAAACCGCAGCTTCATCTTTTTCTGCATCTGTAAGCCCTTCTATACCCAGTATTTGAAACCCATTCTCCTTAAACTTAGGCTTTAATACCTCTTTGAAATGCGCATGCTGTGCTTGGGTAAAATCTTGAATTTCTTCAAACAACAGCTTTTTAAAAGGCTTCTCGCGTAAACCCGAATAATCTATTCTTTCTTTGCCATAGTCTATGTAGTTGTATAAACTCCCTACACGAATCATAAAAAACTCATCCAGATTTGAAGCTGTAATTGCCAAAAACTTCAACTGGTCATAAATATTACGCTTAGGAATGCGCGCCTGGTCTAACACACGGCGATTAAACAACATCCAGCTTAAGTCACGACTAATATAGTTACTTTGCTCAATGAGGTTGGCAATGCGTTTATTTGTAATAGGCTTAGGCACAATGTGTCCATCACGCTTCTCTTTTTCAATAGCACCTGTTGGAGTGTTCTTCTTTTTATCTGATATCTTGTCTTTATTTTCTTTTTTGGCAATCATCGTGTTAGTCTATTTTCGGCTTATACTAAACAAATCAATAAAAATTGGGAAATCGGTTCAGAATACTAAAAAAACTCTGAATTACCAATTTCCCAAAAGTTAAATTTATGCGATATGATCTTGTAAATAATTAATTCAAAATCGTTGTCTGTTTTTTGAGTAAAAGCTCAAAGAATGAAAAACAATATTTACTTCAAACCAGAAAATTATTGAGAACCAATCACTCGCCATTAAATTATATATCTACATTCGCATACTTAGCGTTTTCTTCTATAAACTCTCTACGTGGTGGTACATCATCTCCCATCAACATAGAAAACAAATGGTCGGCTCCTGCAGCTGACTCAATAGTCACTTGTTTTAGGCTCCTGTTTTCAGGATTCATGGTAGTTTCCCACAACTGCTCTGGGTTCATCTCTCCCAAACCTTTGTATCGTTGTACGTGTACAGATTCAGGCTTTCCATTACCAGCCAACTCTTTGATGGCAACATCCCTGTCATCATCGTTCCAGGCATATAGCTCTTTTTTACCTTTTTTGACCAAATAAAATGGAGGTAAAGCAATATACACATAACCACTCTCAATCAAGTCACGCATGTAGCGGAAGAAGAAAGTCAAAATCAAGGTTCTAATGTGGCTTCCATCCACGTCAGCATCCGTCATAATTATGATCTTATGATAACGTAGTTTTTCCATATTCAACGCCTTGTCATCATCATCCTTACCAAAAGTAACTCCTAGAGCCGTGATAATGTTTTTAATTTCTTCGTTGTCGTAAATTTTGTATTCTTGCGCCTTTTCTACGTTCAGAATTTTACCTCTCAATGGCAAAATTGCTTGAATATTACGATCACGCCCTTGTTTGGCACTACCACCTGCCGAATCACCCTCTACCAGGTATAGTTCACACAAACCAGGATCTTTTTCTGAACAATCGGCAAGCTTACCAGGCAACCCAGAACCACTTAATACATTTTTACGCTGTACCATTTCACGCGCCTTGCGGGCAGCGTAACGTGCTTGAGCAGCCAATATTACTTTTTGAATGATAGACTTGGCTTGTTTAGGATTTTCTTCAAGAAACTTACCCAAAGCTTCACTGGTAGCATTGTCTACCACTCCCATTACTTCAGAGTTGCCTAATTTGGTTTTGGTTTGTCCTTCAAACTGAGGCTCAGCAACCTTTACCGAAATAACGGCAGTAAGTCCTTCTCTAAAATCATCTCCGGTTACTTCTACCTTTGCTTTCTCTAGCATTCCTTCCTTATCGGCATAAGACTTCAAAGTACGGGTAAGCGCCCGGCGAAACCCTGAAATATGTGTACCACCTTCGATAGTGTTGATATTATTTACATAAGAATACACATTTTCAGAATAAGAATGGTTGTAAGTAAAAGCTACTTGTACAGGTACCCCTGACTTTTCTCCTTCTACATAAATAGGCTCAGGCAAAAACGACTGACGAGTTTCATCCAGATAGCGAACAAACTCAGTAAGGCCACCTTCTGACAAAAAGTCTTCAGTCAAAGCATTGCCATCTTCACCTTTCACCCTGTGATCAACCATTGTTAGGCGAATCCCTTTGTTGAGGTATGAAAGCTCACGCAAGCGTTGAGAGATCGTTTCATACTTGTACTCAATAGCAGTAAATATGGTAGCATCGGGCACAAAATGTATCACTGTACCTGTCTTATCCGACTCTCCAACTACCTCTACCTCTGTTTGAGGATCTCCTTGTTTATATTCTTGTTGGAAAATTTTGCCTTCGCGGTGTACTGTGGCTCTTAAAAGAGTAGATAATGCGTTTACACAAGAGACACCTACCCCGTGCAATCCACCTGATACCTGATATGTATCTTTATCAAATTTACCCCCCGCATGCAATACTGTCATTACTACCTCAAGCGCAGACTTTTGCATTTGGCTGTTAAACCCGGTAGGTATTCCACGCCCATTGTCTGTAACTGTAATAGAATTGTCAGTATTTACCTCTACTGTGATATGATCACAATACCCAGCAAGTGCCTCATCAATAGAGTTGTCTACTACCTCCCAGATAAGGTGGTGTAATCCTCGCACACCTACATCGCCAATGTACATTGATGGACGCATTCGAACCGCTTCTAACCCTTCTAATGCGCGTATATTATCAGCAGAATATTCTGAGTTTTTGGCGTCTACAGCACCATTTTGATTTTCCGTAAATTCGCTCATAATTTTTCTTTTTCAAAGAGGTAAATTTACAAAAAAAAAATGACATTTAGACTATCATTTCCAAGGTTTTAGCGCAAAAACAGAGAGGTTTTATGAGAGATGTAAGTTATCTTGAGCAATTGTAATTTTGGGGTGTCAATCATATTTTTCACTGTCTGTTTTCAAGGTGGTATAAGAGCTTATGGTGACAACTTTCAACTAAAATTAAAACGCTCATATTCAACCACTTAAACCATTGCTGATGTTAATACAAAAAAACAGCCGTTTGAGTCCAATAAAAAAGCCTGACAGTGATGCCAGGCTTTTTTTTCCTCTACGTAAACGTTTTATATCTTATTTCAAGTAACTGATCAACCACACCAACAGCAGGCTCACTACCAAGCCTAAGAAGATTTTACTAAGGTCTTTGAGTACTACCATAATCACAGACCGGAAACTCCCTGCTTCACCACGTGCCAACTGATAAGTAAGGGCTATTTCGCGACCAGCCAGCAAACCCACAAACACCCAAGTAGTACTCATAGGTATTTTGCTATATTCTTTGAAAATAAACAATACAATACCATAAGTAAAGTCAATGATGGTAGCCGAACGGATGTCGAAGGTATTAGTTTTGGTAGTCACAATTTTTTGAATGCCTCCTCCACGCTGATACAATATAAGCCCTAAAAGTCCCACCAGCAAGGCTATAGCTAACCAGTAACCTAAGGCTGACAGAGCACCATGACGTGGCAAATATACAAATATGTTTGCCATGTCTTGAATGATCCATTGGCTCCACAAAAAGCCAGTAGAAATCCATTGGGCAATCATCCAACTATTAGAGGCATACTCTTCTGAATCTTTATTATTAGCACTTAACCCCTGGCGGTATAAGAAAAAGTATACTGGTACTACTACCAAAGCAGCTACCACATTTTTAAGCACAAACAAGCGATAAGTTTTATAGGCTTCTTTGCCAAAGATACCCTCTATGAGTTGATAATGTCCAATTAAATTGACAATAACAATACCCAAACCTATAGCTATCAGGAAGTTGAAAAAAGCTCTCAGAAATACCGCATTACTAGAGGTTTTGGTAAACTCTTGGTATTTATGGCTAGTACTGATAAAGTATTTTTCGAGACGTTTAGAAATGAACATATACAACACGATTGCTACAACAAACGCTGTTAGGTATCCTAGCAATGATTTTTCGACCATGCTTCGGATATTTTTGGAGCTAAACACACTAAGAATAAGAAATGTAGTACTTACGGGTATTCCAAAACGAGTAATTACTACTAAAATAACGGGAGGAAGTGCTAACCACCAATGGTAGTTTTTCGGGAAAGGAATTTTATCTAAGCGACCATAGGCAATATCACCTTGAAGTTGAAACCAGGCATAGGTAGCCACAGCTAAAAATATACCGCCAATATACAGCCATAACACATGCCATTTGCGTTTGCTGTTGGAACTGATGAAGGTTCCTAACGTTTGAATCACATCATTACCAACCACTGAGTATGATGCCAGAGAAAAGCCCAGTATCATAATTATCTGTGACGTTATATCCATTGTCTGCTATGCCCTAAGGGTAATTACGAAACTTAGTATAGATAAATTTTAACTGAGGGCAAAACAAACAAAAAAAAACCAGATAATAAACTCTAAAGTGGTTAAAAATCGTCCCCCCCCAATAAGGATTCATTTTTTAGTGCTTTTAATGCTTAAAACATCTCTATGAGCTCCTTCAGGCTTGTAATTTCTTTATATACCTCTTCTTTGTGTGCTTTTTGCAAAGGATTATAAAACACATGGTCAAGCGCACTATTTTTAGCCCCTGCAATATCGGCCTCCAGACTATCGCCAATCATAATACTCTCTTGGGTTTTGGCACCAGCCTGACGAAGTGCATATTCAAATATTTGAGTAGAAGGTTTTTTATAACCAGTACAACCTGAAGTCACCACGACATTAAAATAATCACCTAATTTGGCACTGGTTATTTTTACCAACTGTATATCAGAAAAACCATTGGTAATGATATGTAGTTCATATTTACCTTTGAGATAATCCAATAGCTCCTGAGCATGGTCACACAAATGAGACTTAGTAGGAGCCATATCCAAATAATCGTCCGAAAACTGTTTTACCAATTGATGAGGCATATCTATTTCAAATTGGGTAAATATTCTTTCAAACCGTACCATTCTTAAAGTTTGATGATCTATGTTATTTTCTCGGTACTGCTTCCAAAGTTCTTGATTAATGGCGTAGTACCTGGTTAAAAACTCTTGCTGATCAATCACTTCTTTGCCTGCCTCAGCAAGATTGTAATGTTCAAACAACTCGAGTAGGGTTTCTTTAGAGTTGCGCCGAAAATCCCATAAGGTATCATCCAGGTCAAAAAATATATGTTTATAATTCATTAGTTCAAAAATGTATAAAGGTGAGCTTGTTATCAAGTAAAGGTTTGATTACATTTCTTCCGTAAAGAAAAAAGATCATAAAATAAGCACCTAATATTTGCTATAAAAAACACATAGAATGCCCATACAAGGTAAAAAACCATCTGCCCAACAAATCGAGCAGATTTATCAGTTACTAGAAGATTCATCCTCCAAAAAAGTGATTATTGGTTTAAACAAGTTGCGTCAACACAAGCTTGATTATAAAATCATATCTTATTTGGTAGGAATGAGTTGGTTTTATCCCGACACAAAGATTCGACGTCGGATAAAACACCTTATTTTTAAAGAAGTATCTGACGACTACGCCAGTTTTTTAAAGGGTAAATGGCGTTACTTGCCTACTCCTACCCTACCCAAAGTATGGAATCTGATAGAAGAGGTAGTAAAACACCCACAAATAGATGCAGGCATTATTCGGCAATGGGCTTACCGAGAACACCTCACAAATCCTGAACTGAAACTCAACAACCTGAAGTTACAATACCTTTCATCTGAACTTGCCACCTTTAAGCATTTAAAAGTACTTGACCTTGCAAATAACCATTTACTTACTTTGCCTCCTGAGTTTGGTAAACTAAAAAAACTAGAAACGTTATTTCTTGCGCATAATCAAATTGCTGTATTGCCTACTGAAATACGCAAACTGAAAAGCCTAAAAAAGTTGGACTTAAGTGCAAATCAAGGGATGAATAACTTGCCAAGCGATTTGAGTAATTGGGCTAAACTAATATGGCTGGACTTAAGCTACAATAGTTTCAAGACACTGCCATTAGGCATTTGTAATTTACCTAAGCTCAAAGAACTGAATATTGCCCACAATCAGATTAAGCAACTACCCAAGGCTGCCAAGCAGTTAAAAAAGCTCAAAAAACTCAATTGGTCTGCCAATGAGCTTCCTGCTTTACCTATCGAGTCATTGCTCTTATTGGAAAACCTTACCACCCTTGATATCTCTGATAACTTGTTGGAAGAACTACCTCTCAAATTAAAAAAACTGCCTTGTTTGAAGCAGATCACCATTCATAACATACCTGCATTGGCAAAACAACGACATCAATTAAAAAAGAATTTTGCACCTATTGAACTTATTTTCTAAACCTGTTTCTGTAATAATCTCAGGTTTTTGATATATTTACTCAACCTAAAAGGTGATTCAAATAAACTTATATTATGGTAAACAAAGAACAATTATATGATGCTTTTGGTGAACTAATTTATGCAGTAGCAAAAGCTGATGGTCTTATTCAAGCGGAAGAACAACGCATGTTGGAAAACATTTTGACAGCACACCCTTGGGCTAGTCAAATCCGTTGGTCGTTCGATTATGAAAGTAAAAAAGGCATGAATCCAGAAGATAGCTATAAGAAAGCCTTAGATATTTTTAAAGAACATGGACCTGATCCTGACTATGTCTATTTATTGGATGTGCTCAAAAAAGTTGCTGAGGCAAGTGATGGTATAGATGCTAACGAACAAAAAGTCATAGACAGTTTTCAGTCTGATTTGTACAAACGCTTTGTGAAGGATGCGGAAGAAAATAATTGGATGTAAATAAGCTACCATAAGTATCGACTAACCAAATGAAAGTTATAAAACCACCTGCTTCTATTGACATTCCCCCCAATACCAAGGCAGCATTTTTGGCAGGAAGCATAGACATGGGCAATGCTATAGACTGGCAAGCCACAGTAACTCAAGCATTGACCAACAGTTCGCTTACTTTTTTGAACCCCCGACGCGATGATTGGGATGCTTCCTGGGAACAATCTACCAATAACCCTCAGTTTGTAGCACAGGTAAACTGGGAACTAGAGGCGCTGGAAAAAGCTCATTGTATTGCGATGTATTTTGCTCCACACTCAAAAGCACCAATTACACTATTAGAGTTAGGGTTATTCGCTCAAAGTAAAAAGTTAATTGTATGTTGTTCAAAAAACTTTTGGCGTAAAGGTAATGTAGATGTAGTTTGTCAAAGATATGGCATTCCACAAGTTACCAACCTGGAAAACTTAATTCAAGCAATAAAAAAAGAATGTGTGGAAATTTAATTGTAAATATTACTGGGCTATTGGATGGTTATGTATAGGGTTGCTTCATACTCACTGTCGTTCTCAAAAATCAAAAATAACTCCTGCGTTTTATTATTGGAAAACCACTTTTAATCTTTCGGCAAACGAACGTAAATATTTAAAAGAGTTGCAAATCAAGCGTCTATATGTACGCTATTTTGACATAGATTGGAACCCTTACCAAAAAGAAGCACAACCAATAGCTGAGCTTAAGTGGCAAACCCAAGACATCCCTATACCATGCTTGGTGCCTACTGTTTTTATCACTAATCGCACACTTTTGAATATTTCTTATAATCAATTAGAGAAATTAGGCAACAATATTGCTAACAAAATACTTGAGAAGTCAAAGAATCTCAGAAACGTAACCATTCGTGAAATCCAACTGGATTGTGATTGGTCGGGTAAAACCCAAAAGCGTTTTTTCAAATTAATTGAAATACTGAGAGAACAGGTCAAAGGCAACGGTATTAAGACCCTGTCAGCAACCATTCGGTTGCATCAGCTTAAATACTACAAAAAAACGGGAGTACCTCCAGTAGATCGTGGTATGCTGATGTTTTACAACATGGGAAGCCTTGATGGTAAAAATACCAATAACTCTATTTTAGACCTCCAAATTGCCCAACAATACTTGGCAAAATCAAAGAAATATCCCCTACAATTAGATGTGGCATTGCCAATCTATCGATGGGGCGTTTTGATAAGAAGAGGACGCGTTATAAAGTTGCTCAATAGCTTAAAAAACAATACATTTGTTAATACCCGTTTTTTTCGTCAAAAGCAAAAACAAGTGTTTGAAGTCATCAAAAGTACTTATTTAAATGGCGTTTACCTTTATAAAGGTGATTTGATAAGACTCGAACAGATTAGTGCTCACAACTTACAACAAGCGGCAAAGTTGTTACGTCGTTATATAGTAAGTCATCAGTTGTATATTACATTATATCATCTGGACGAAAAAAATCTGAAAAATTATGAGCCTAAAGAATTAAAGAGTATTTTCTACTCTTTTTAGCTTGAATTGCTATTCAATTGTTATACTAAATTAACCAAAAATCTAAGCTTGAAAGATGGGTTACATCTATAACTTGCATAAAAGATTGATGGACGAAAACTTGATTTTGGTCTATGAAGGGGAGTTTACCCAAGAAATAACCAAAACAGTTTTAGCAATGGCCGAACGTAATATGAACGTTCTCGGCGAAATTTCCACCATTCGCAAAAAAGTCTTCAATATAATGATTGAGTGTTTACAAAACCTTGTGAAACACTCAAGCAACAGTTCGATTTTTATGATTGGTAAGCATGACGATGACTATATTATAGGATCGGGCAACCCAGTAACTAAAGAGGAAGCTGCTACCATTGCCGAGAAAATAAACTATGTGAATGGTTTGAGTCGGGATGAGTTACGTGCGCTTTTCCGCGAAATCGTAAAAATTGGTGAGCTGTCAGATAAAGGTGGGGCTGGTTTAGGATTCATTGATATGGTACGAAAATCGGGAGAAAAGTTATTGTTTGATTTTCAGGCAATAGATAATGACATGATATTCTTCTCTTTGCTTTTGCGTGTAAGACGAGGAAATTTTGATTATTTAGTGTAAATTTGAGTTAGGTGTCATTACCTAAAATCTACTCAAATTCACGAATATGAAGTTTTTAAAAATGGCTTTTGTGGTTTTAGTACACGCAGCATTTGTACTAAAACCACAAGAACTCTCCCAATCTGCCTGTGGTTTTTATGAAACAGGCATTACCTATTACAAATTTCTCGATCCTGAGATTATTAACCAACCTCACAATAAACCCTTCTTTTTTACTTTCGAACGTTTATATGATTATCATTGGAACGAAGAAGAAGGACATACACAAGACAACCTTGCTGAATGGAAGGCTTATTTCAAAAATACGCCTTCTACCAATGACACCAAACAGTTGGTATACAAAGCCAAGGTCAGTGAAACTAAACTTATCAAAAACTATGTGGCAGGCATTAATGGAGCTCTTCCAAGTAAATGGCGTAATAACTCAGCAATACAACACCTAAAGAAGACACGGGCTACCGATGTAGTGAAGTACCTACTATTTGCAAAGCAATGTGAACCTTATGTAATAAACTTGGGGGACAATCGATGGCGAAATGCCACTCAAAAAGACAAAGAGGCAATGCAAGACCTCATAATTAACGGCAATGGCGCTTACATAAACTCTTCTAATAAATTTTTAAAAATGCGCTATGCTTATCAACTAGTACGTTTAGCGCATTACTCTCAAAACTACGCTCAAGCCATCAAGCTATACGATCAGTTAGCAAAGCCGTTGGAAGGCAATTCTAACTCACTCATCAAATATTGGGCGCTTGCCCATAAAGCAGGCGCTTTGACGCTGAGTGGTGATAAAGTAAAAGGAGCATACCTTTTTGCCAAGGTTTTTGACAAATGCCCCAGCCGTAGGGTACAAGCTTACGATAGTTTTAAGGTCTCCTCAGATCAAGACTTTCGTCAAGTGCTCAACTTGTGCAAAAGCAACGAAGAAACTGCTACTGTATATCTATTGCGAGGAATAAAACCCTATGCAAATGCTATTGAAGAAATGCAACAAATTTACCAAGTGGCACCTTCTTCCAAATACCTCTCACTATTACTCACTCGTGAAGTCAATAAAATGGAAGTAAACTTATTGTCTGCCAACTTAAGTAAGAATCTGGCTTTTTATCAAAAGTTTGATGGTTTCCCAAAAAAGGAGGCTATTCAATACCTCAAAGAGTTGAAAGCAATGGTAAGTAAGGTAGTGCAAGAACGTAAAGTAGATGATTTAACATTATGGCAAATGGCTCATTGCTATCTAGAGTATGTAGGCGGCAAGCCCACTAAAGCTTTACAAATGTTTAATAAGCTTTCCTTTAGCTCTCCCCAACTCAAGTATCAAGTGCAAGTATTTAAGCTGGCAATAAAAATAGCACAACTCGATAAAATCACCAAAACAGAGGAAGGATCACTGTTCCAGCAAGTAAGGTTATTAAAACACAATCATCTAAACGACTATTTGCTCAACGTGTTTCGCCATAAACTATACGCTCAAGGCGATATAGGTAAAGCATACTTGTGCCAACCACAGAACTCAGCACTGGCTATACCACTTACAATGAAAGTAGTAGATAATCTGATTTCCTGGGAGAAACGCACTAAGAATAAAACCCTCTTTGAAGAGACCTTGAATTCGTCACTCAAAAACTGGTATAAGGTAAAGGCTACTATGTATCTGCGTAATGATCAATTAAAAAAAGCCATTGAATATTATACATTGGCAGGTGAATCAAAAAAACTATTGGCCAACCCCAAATACTATACAATTAGTGGAAGCTATGGACATCGTCGTCCGGTGATTAATCAATATACCCAAGCCAGTTTAGCAAAAGAAATGCTTAGCCTAAAAAAACAAGCTACAAATGCTACTGCCATGTTCGAACTAGGAAATATTTATTATAACATCACTTGGTTTGGTAACACTTGG
The DNA here is from genome assembly GCF_947493425.1 of uncultured Microscilla sp. Lineage (GTDB taxonomy): Bacteria > Bacteroidota > Bacteroidia > Cytophagales > Microscillaceae > Microscilla. The sequence continues at coordinate 96,832 of NZ_CANLRP010000005.1, forward strand.
GATGCGCTACAAAATTATCGTAGTAGTACAGGTACTTGGGGCTATCGTTATAATCTAAGAAATAAACCACAACCAGTTCCTCGACAATTTGACTTATCCTACCCATTGCGTTATTTCAACAAAGCTATTTCGTTAGCTCATAAAAAAGGAGACAAAGAACTGGCTGCTAAAGCGACTTATATGGCTGCCAAATGCGAACAAATGGCTTATCAAGCAAGTAAAGATTATAACAACAAGAAAAAAATACCTGAAAAATATTTAAACAGTTTTAAATTACTACAACAACAATATAGCAATACCACTTATCATCAAAAAGTCATTAAAGAATGTTCTTATTATAACTATTTTTTGAGAAGATAAACTTTCTATACTTGGAAAACAGGCATTAAGTAACTACTTAATGCCTGTTTTTGCTTTAGTCAGAATGGTTTTTATTTCAACCTTGAATGAATATACCTTTGTATAACATCATTACAAACTGACAATCAACAGCTTATATGTTTGAAATAAATTGAAATATTTTTATTGACTTTAGCATGGTACTTTTGTAACATATTATTAAGATATAATACAGGCATTAAAGTTTTAACATTTACAAATTCTTTTGAACAGATGAAAAGTTTATTTATAAAAGCAGGTGACTATTCTCCAAAAGTATCTTTTGATACTTCCAGCAATGTATTTGAAATTACCGGAGACTCGTTTGGGGAAGACACACTCCGTTTTTTCAACCCTATAGTTGATTGGCTTCAAAAGTACTTAAAGCAAAACAACCGTTTCATAGAATTCAATATTCAGATGAACTATTTGAATACAAGTTCTTTTAAAAGATTCAATGAGATTTTGGCAATGCTGGAGCGCTACTACATGGCAACCAAAACATTGGTCAAAATAAATTGGATATGCAATCAGGATGATGATGAGATCATAGATTATGGGGAAGACATTAAAGATTTTTTTGAAAACTTACCTATTAATATTCACATCAAAACAACAGCTTAAGTCTTATATGAACAATCACCAGATTAAACCCAGTTTAATACTTTCCTCCAGCCTCTTTGCCATTCTCAATTCTTCAAACAGCTTTTAGTTATTCTTCGATTCTGGCTTTGCTTAACAAAGATGTGTTTTTATTGACTACAAAAAAAATTATCAGATACAATGAAGTAAACCAAGGCATTAGACCTTGGCTGCAACCTCGTCTAACTCTATTTTATAATCATACTGAAGGTCTTCATGCAGGTGGGTAATGGTTTTGCGGATAGTTGCTATTTGACGTAGGTTAATGTTGCGTAATGCCAAGCTTTTACCCAATAAGGTGTTTACTTTATTAAGATGAATACAAAAGTAAATCAGCAACTCTACTTCTGTCTCTTTATGTTTAGAGTACTTGATAAACTTTTTCACCATTCGCTGTATTTTACGAATACTTTTCTTAGCAAAATAAACGCTTTTTAGGTTGATGTTGGCAAACTGAACATCCATTTCCTCTTTAATACTCTCTATATAATTTGCTTCATTATTCGCTTCGAACAAGAGATAGGTTAACAACTCTTTATTTTCTTTTTTAAACTTTGACATTTTCAGACAAAGCTCAATTAATTCGCCCTGAGGCATATTGTTTAGCTCATGTTTGATCTCTCTAATAGAAGCTGCTTTCATACTATTTTGGAAGGTTACCTGTTATACAGGTAGTAAGTTAGGTATGTCAAAAAAAACCTAAGGTATTAGGCTTTTTGAGTAATGAGAACTGCTGGCATAGTTTGGTTTCTGTCTACCAAACCAAGTCAATCATGTCAACAGGTTTGCTTATGTTTATAAAGTTGTACTCCACAAAGTCAACGCTTTGTCTTCTTGAGTACGCATTATAAGCTTTTCATCATCAGTTTTATCACCAAACCCCAGCAAATGCAATAAGCCATGAGCCATCACACGATGTAATTCAACATCGAAAGAGGCATTATAGGTGGCGGCATTTTCGCGTATTCGATCTATACTAATAAAAATGTCGCCCTCTATTAACTGCTCTTCTTCAGAATTGTCAAAGGTGATAATATCGGTGTAAGTATCATGGTCGAGATACTCTACGTTGATTTGGTGCAGATAGACATCATTACAAAATATATAGTTGAGTCCATTTATTTTATGATTAGCTTGTTCAGCAATAAGGTTCACCCATTTAATTGCCTCTGCTTCTTCGCTTAGCACAAAATCGGTTTGCTCGCTAAAAAAATAAACTTTACCATTATTTTGTGAAGATTGTAATACATCTTCAAATTCACTGCTCATAAAAGCTTCCCCTACATCACATAAAACACCATTTCTACCCTTCTGCCTTCATCAGCAAAATTCACCTCGTCACACAGGTTCTTCATCAAAAAGATGCCTCGTCCTCCGGGTTTATTTAGGTTTTCGGGGGCAGTAGGGTCAGCCAGGTTCTGATAATCAAAACCAGGGCCTTCGTCCTGAACAATAAATTTGACACGATTGTCATTAAGTACTAAAGACAACAGCACATTTTTGTTTTTATCTTCACGATTTCCGTGTCTGATAGCATTATTAACCGATTCAGTTATGGCAATCATGATGTTGCCATAAATGTCATCGTTAATGTTGTGCTTTTCTTTTGCATTGTCTATAAAACTTTCGACAATCCTGATATTTTCTACCAATGAAGGTATTTTTATCTGAAGAGACGTCATACTATTAAGTATCTAATTATCAATTTTTTCAAAATACTCATCTACTTCTTTTTTGTAATAAGGCGACAAGGCTGGTGGTATTGTTTTTAACAGCTCTATTTGCTTTGCTTTATTCTTGAAGTATTGATTTAGAGCCGGTGGCACTCGTCGTATTTTTTGATCTTTTGCAGACTTCGATTTACGCTCCTTATCCTGTCCCTGTTCCCGCAATGACTTTTCTGACTCCAACAAACGAGTTAAGATGTCTTTTTGGCGAAGTTTGGTAATTTGCTCAAGATTCTTGAAAACCAGGTTTTTTTCAACCTCTTCCATTTTCTTTTGCAATTCTCTTAAATCTTTTCCGTTTTTACCATCTTTCCCCATTCTTTTTTGCATTTCTTTTAATGCTTGGCGAATTTGTTCCTGCTCAGCTGCTAATTTAGCTAATTCTTCTGAAAGTTTTCGCCCTTGTTTACCACTCTTCTTTAATTGTTGAATTTTTTGGTTCAAACTTTTCTGCAATTGCCCCAAGTTAGGCTTTGGTTTTCCTTTTTTGCCTTTTTGAGGCTTTGACATAGCACTTGCCATAGAGTTTTGCATCTGCTTCATCACATCATTTAGCAAAAGTGCCAAATTATTCATAGAAGTCATCGCAAACTGTTGTTTACCTGTGGCAATGCTCAAACGTCGTCGTTTGATCATGTCAGTGCTTTCGTCCATATAACTTTTCATTTTACCCACTTCACGGGTTACAAATGATTTTATTTGAAATACTCGCTTTGCCAGTGCATTCAAACTATCCTCAATGATTTTTGCATCATCTCTAAGCTTCAACTGCTTTTGACCTAATTTTACAAAACGGGGATCAGAAAGACTCACTGAGCGGAAATCCTTCATAAGCTTTTCCTGATCAAATGACAATGTAACCAAGTTTTCTAAAATAGCCCGCAAATCATCCAAATTTTCCTGCATTTGCTGCTTCTGCATGTTTTGTTGCATTTGCTGCATTTGCTGTGCCATTTTCTTCATTTTTTTAGCCGCTTTTTTCTGCGACTTACCAGCTTTTTTGTTTTGCTTTTGCTGAAGTTGTTTTTGGCTATTTTGCTGTTCTTTTGATATATCCTCTTTTTCTTGTTTAAAATCTTTCATATCGTTGGGGAACTCAAGGTTTTTATCCATTTTTTTGAGGTCTTCCAACTGCTTTTTTATATCGTCGAACTTCTTAGTAAGCTCTTTTTGTTTTTTCTTCAAACTTTCGTTACTCTCTTTTTTATCAGGTTTGTCTGAAGAGTTTTTCTTATCATTTTTATCAGACGTCTGACCTTTGTTTTTGTCATTCTTTTTGTCTGATTTGTTGTTATCTTTTGTGTTGTTTTTATCAGACTTATCTTTTAAATTTTTATCGGTTTTTTCAGCAAGCTTGTCCTGCTTCTCAGCAAGCTTTTGCAAGTCTTTAGAGGTTTGGTCAAGCTTCTGTTCAAACTTTAATTGTTTAAACATTTCTAGGGCACGCTCTAGTTCTTTATCCAGATTTTCTTCTTTTTTCTGAATTTTATCAAGCATGTTCTGTATACGATCATTACGACGAGTTTGCTCTAAGAGTTTTTGTAATTCTTCATAAAGTTTTTTGGTTTCCTCATCCAGCAACTCATCCATCAACTTTTTCAGTTGTTGCATTTTCTGCTTTACCTCAGGGCTGGTTTCAGAGAAACGATTTTGCTTTTGATTAGTAGTTTCGTTTTGCTCTTGAATCTTTTTTATTTCCTTGATCAACTCTTGTCGCTTCTCCAACAGTTCTTTTACTTGTTTCTTGTCCTGATAGTCCATATAACGCTTGTTACGAAAACGATTTTTCACGTTTTCCATACTTTCTTTTAGCTTACGTGCTTGGTTGAGCGTTTTGTCTATCTGGTTCTCGGTTTTTTCGGCTGCTTTGTCTATTTCTTTCTTCAACTCTTCTTCACCAGGAATCTTAAATGTCAAAGCAGTAGTTTTGGCACTTTTAGCTCCATTTACTCCATCGTTGTCCCATACCTGCGCAAAATACTCAAGGTTATCACCAGGCTGTAAATTCATTGGAGCTAAATCCATTTGATAATAGTAGTTCTGAATTGATTGTCCTGAGTTGAGTTGAAGGTCTACAGCCTGAAGCTTACCTGGCTTACCATCGCGGGTAATGCGGTAAAACATTTTGAGTTGCGACAAACCATAATCATCTGATACACTTCCACCAATACTTAAATAATCGTACATAGTGGTGTCTTTGTACTCTTTGATATTGATTTTTGGGTAACGATCAGGAATTACATTGATGTAATAGTTAATATCTTCTTTGTTACCACTAAACTCATTTTTGAGTTTGATCTGGTATGTTTCAGATCGTTGGGCACTGCGGTTGTACTTAAAAGTTTTTGGATTTACTTTTTCAGCTTTCACTACATCTTTACCTTCATTAAAAAATAAAGCCAATTCTTTGGAGTTGTTGGTTTTAAAGTTCCATTGAATTTGTGTTCCTTCAGGCACTACCAAATTACCAATGTTATCCCAGTTTTCACTGGCTTTGTTAAGATATGCAGGGTAATTGAGGTTGGCGCTGAATGATAATAAGGTAGGGCGTTCTATCAAACTCACGCTGTGGTTTTGAGAACTAAAGCCTGCCGACTCAAACTTGAATTCAGTCGCTTTTTGTATTTTTTTGAAAGTATAAGAAAACTTATCATAACGACTTTTTTCCATTTTGTAGCGTCGTCCTCCAGATACTAAATACACATCAGGTGGCATAGTGCGCCCTTTTAAGTCTAGTTCTACTACAAAGTCTTCATTTTTAAACGCTTTCAGGTTTTTATTTGCCAAATGAAAAGTGAATGGGGCAGGTTCTACATACTCGTTGTCGTAGTTGATAATACGTGCTGAGCTTTCAGAAAAGAATGTGGGAGCAATAATTAAGATTAGCAACAATACTAATAAAGGTGGTACTACATAACGCAAATAACGCCGATTTTCAGAAAACCGCACCGCATCAGTAAACTTTACAATACCCAACTGACTGGTGCGTTGCTCTATGCTTGCCATCAGCAAAGCATTGTTTTTATCTGCTGCATTATGCAGTTGAATAGTATTTAAGAGTTTGTCATCTACATTGGGGAAATACTTACCAATTTGAACGGCTGCTTCTTCATCACTTATTTGTTTATTAATGTTCAATAGTTTAGAAATAGGCCATAACACCCAAGCAATCAGTGTAAATACCGCGGCTGCCAAAAATGTATAGAACAATCCAGCTCGTATGGTGGTATTGAACTTACCGAAATATTCGGCAGCATTGATTATGATATAAGTTGTAAGCAGTAAAGCGGCAGTCACCAAGAGTCCCTTAAACAACATGTTAAGGTAATACTTGCTTTTGTACCGCTTCAGCTCGCTCATTAGTTTCGAGCTTGGGGAAAATGAAGCGTTTTGATCTGACATGTTTTTTTAGTGTTATCTTGTTGGTTATTTTACAAAAATATCAAAATATATCTAAAGTTTTTACACCTATTGCAATTTTTTGTTTTCACTAATCTACCTCAATCAAAATTGGGCAATGATCGGAGTGCATAGCCTCTGATAAGATAACGGCACGTTTGAGGTTTTCGTTTAGGGATTTTGAAATCATCTGATAATCAATTCTCCAACCCAAATTTTTAGCCCGAGCATTGGTGCGTACATTCCACCAGGTATAATTATGAGGCTCTGAATTTAAATATCGAAAAGAATCAGTAAAGCCAAGCTCCATAAAATCAGTAAGCCAATTTCGCTCTTCAGGCAAAAATCCCGATCTTTTTGCATTAGATTTAGGATTATGAATATCAATGGCTTGGTGAGCGATGTTATAATCACCACAAATAATGAGATGAGGCACCACTTTTTTAAGTTCGGCAATGTATTGTTGAAAAGCAAGGTTCCATTCCATTTTAAACACTACACGTTCGGGCTTAGTACCTGAGGGCATATATACACTCATTACTGAAAAGTCATCATAATCAGCTCGGATAATTCTTCCTTCATCATCTACCCAGCGAGTGTCATGCCAATCGTAATCACCATAACCATACACCACATTCTTAGGTTTTATTCGACTAAAAATAGCCACTCCACTATACCCCTTTCTGGTTTGGGCAGGTTGCCAATATAAATGATACCCCAACGCCTCTAACTCAGTTGTGTCTACCTGTTCTTCCAGTGCCTTGAGCTCTTGTATACACAATACATCACAATCTGCTGCTTTGAGCCATTCTACTAAACCTTTGCGAATAGCTGCTCTTATACCATTTACGTTGTAAGAGATAATTTTCATTGAATATTATGTCGTTAGATCAGGTGTTTTTATAAATTATAAGGTGGTGAAACACGTATAAAAGTTGTAGTTATGTCTAAACTAATGGAATCAACAGATCGCATAACACCTTTATTTTCAATACACTAAAACAAACTACTATTGATTTATCAACCAGCAAGTGATTGTATTAGAATAAGATGTTTTTTTTATAAAATCCCCTCATCTTCAAAGTAGTCTAATACGTATATTTTAAGTAAATGTTCCTGATTGAGCAGGTCTACATGGGGTAGCTTATTGACCAACTTCCAGTGTGGCCAACCATCTTTATCTAAGCCTTCCAGTTCATAAAATCCTGCTTTGCTTAGCACCCTGCATATCGCTATGTGCATCAGGTCTTGTTTTTGTTCTTTGGTAAACTGTCTTACCCCCTGCCCCAGTTCTTGTACACCAATCAAAAACATGACGGCGTTCAAATCAGCTGGGCGCTTGCCTATAGTTTTTTCCAAAAAGTTAAGCAATGCCTGCCAACGTTCTTCTATATTACTCTCGTCTTCTTCCATATTGTTTCACAAGTAATAAAAGGCAGAAATCTCCTTCTGCCCTAACTATGTCTTACTTCTCTTGATTTTGTTGCAATGTTTCCCAGTATTCAACAGCACGACGCAAGTGTGGAATAACAATAGTGCCACCTATCAGATTGGCAATAGCAAATACCTCAAATACCTGCTCAGTAGTTACCTCTAGCTCATAACACTTACCTAAATGGTAACGTACACAGTCGTCGCAACGCAACACCATAGAACAAGCCATGCCTATCATTTCTTTGGTGATGACATCTACCTGCCCTTCTTGATAACAATTGGTGTCAAGGTTGAACAAACGCTTGAGTACCTTATTATCTGCTCCCAAAATTTTCTCATTCATCTGGGCACGGTATGTATTGAATTCTTCTACAATATTTTTTTCCATATCAATTGGTCAATCAACGGTTTACTATCTTTGTTTCAAATGTATAAAATGTTTTAGCAAGTTATGGGAAATAGTCACGTTAAAAAGCTGTTAAGTCAGGCACAAAAAAACCCAAATGCTGCTGTCAAACATCACTGGGTTTTATAAATGTACAATGAAAATTATTATTATAACATTTTATTGATTCGATCAGATACAGATACCAGGAAATTCATCGGAGCCATTGCTAGATCTACCAATATGTCTACTCCTTCATCTATGAGGCTTTCTGACGCCTGCGGAAACTCTGCTCCTACTTTTTTGGCAATGCCTGCCCACACTTCACGCATAGTTTTATCTTCTTGTTTTGCCAAAGCATCTAATTGTGCCAAAATAAGTGCTTCGCTTACTTTTTCTGTAGTTTTTTTGGTCGCAGTAGTTTTAGAAGTGTTTTTTCTGGCAGTAGTAGTTTTTGACTTAGCTGTTGCTTTTGGCTTACTCACCGTTTTTTTAGCCGATGGTTTACGACTAGTAGTTTTTTTTACGGGTGTTTTATCAGTTTCACCAGCTTTTTTTACCTCTACCAATTGTTTAGGCTCTTTTGCCAAAAACTCTTCTTTACTACTAGCCTTGGCAGGTTGTTCCTCACTGTTTTTTGTCTCTTTCAAAAACTCGTTCAAGTCGTCAAGGGTATTCTTCTTTGCCATGTTTTTTTTATTTTAGCTTGTTAAATATTAAGTCGAGTTGTCTTTTATATTCAGGGTTGCAAAAATATAAAAGCGACAAGTCCTAAGATACCGATGAATATCGATACCACAAATGGTTGTGACTATTTTTATATCACTATTTGATAAATTATTGTAATATCCCAATCAGTTCGCGGGCAATATCTTGGTATTGTTTTTCAGGCAGAATAGTACTAAATTGAGCATATATGTTTTTTGCCGGAACAAAATTTTCAGTAATGACTGTTTTCAGGTCTACTAGTTGGCGATGAATATTTGCTGGGCTAGTTCTGCCATGAATCCGGTTAGGCAATACTATAATCTTCAGGTTTGTGTTAATATCCTGGGCTGGTTTCAGGTCTTGTACTGTTTGATAGGTGACCAATACATCATTTTGAGTAAGGCTGGTGGGTACTATTACTGCATCACTCTGAACTGCCAGATTTTTGATATTATTGTCAGTAGTTTTTCCTGCACTATCTATAATAATGTAATCTAATTTTGCTGGATGAAGCGCTTCTATATCTGTCAAAACCTTGTCATCTTTTGAGCCTATAATATCGAAAACACTCCCTTCTTTAGCTCCCGACTTGAACAATTCCATTTTACGCAAAGTGCTCAAGGTATAGTTTGTATCTGTCTCAATCAAAGCCAGTTTATAACCTAAACTATGCAACATAGTAGCTATTTGAATTGCATTGGTAGTTTTGCCGGTGCCACCTTTGCGGCTTATAAAGGAAATTATCTTTGCCATAAATTTTAGTATAAAAATGGTACTTTTCTAAGTTAACCTAAGTAAAAGTATAGTCGAATATTTTGAAATACAAACAAAATCCAACAACAATGCTTGTATTTTTATGAATAATTAAAGAATTTCCACTGTCCATTGATTTACGACAATTTTATATTAAAATAACTATACAAAAAATATGAAAATCACAGTTGTAGGCGCGGGAAATGTTGGTGCTACATGTGCCGACGTGTTGGCTTACCGCGAAATTGCCAACGAAGTAGTTTTGGTAGATATTAAAGAAGGACTTGCCGAAGGTAAGGCGCTTGATATGTGGCAAAAAGCTCCTATCAATCTATATGATACCCGTACAGTTGGAGTAACCAATGACTACAGCAGAACGGCTGGTTCGGAAGTGGTTGTGATCACGTCTGGTATTCCTCGTAAACCAGGAATGTCTCGCGACGACCTTATTTCAACCAATGCAGGTATTGTAAAATCTGTAACTGAGCAAGTGATTGCTCACTCTCCTGAAGCCATTGTTATTGTGGTTTCTAATCCATTGGATGTCATGACTTATGCGGCTCACACTACAGCCCAATTACCTCGTACCAAAGTAATGGGTATGGCAGGTATTTTGGATACAGCACGTTACCGTGCTTTCTTAGCAAGTGAGCTAAACGTATCTCCTAAAGACATTCAGGCTGTGTTGATGGGTGGTCATGGTGACACTATGGTGCCATTGCCTCGCTATACTACAGTAGGTGGTATTCCAGTAACCGAATTGTTGGCTAAAGACAAGCTTGACCCAATTGTAGAACGCACTAAAAAAGGCGGTGGAGAATTGGTGAAACTAATGGGTACTTCTGCCTGGTATGCACCTGGTTCGGCAGCGGCTCAAATGGTGGAAGCTATCGTAAAGGATCAACGTCGTGTATTCCCAGTTTGTACTAAACTTGAAGGCGAGTATGGCATTGATGATTGTTACTTAGGCGTACCTGTTATCTTGGGTAAAAATGGTATCGAAAAGGTCATCGAACTTGACCTAAACGCTGGCGAGAAAGAACTATTAGAGGTTTCTCGTGGCAAGGTAAAAGAAGTAATGGATACTTTTGATTCTTTGATGGCGCAGGTTTAATAAGTTTTAAAGTATTGGCTGTAAAGCTTAGCAAAGACAGGTGTAATGCCTGTCTTTTTTTGCTTTAGGCTCAACTTTCCTCCCTCTTTTGAAGTAATAAGTAGGTATAATCATACAACAAGTATTTATGAAAGTGCAAAATATGTTGACTCAAGCTAAGGTAAAAATAAAAGTAACTTTACTCACCATTGTACTGTTGCTCCTGCCACTCTTGACAATGGCTCAATACTACACTGCAGAAGAATGGGAAAAACATCAGGCAGAGCAACAAAAAATCATTGGTTATGTGGCTCTAGGGGTGGTGATCACCATTGGGCTTATTATCGCGGTTTGGTTGTTAGTAATCAAAAAAGAAAAAGATGGAAAAATAAAGGTAAAGACTTACTCCCCTAAAGATACTTATCGTAAGAATAGAAGTGGTTTACCTGATAGTTTTAGAGATTGGTGGGGTGATTAAAAAAGGCAGGAATCACTCCCTGCCTTGTATATTTTGTTGACAACTATCCTTACTAATTATAAGCAGCAGTTACCCTCACGGTTTATACGTCCGAAACAAATTTCTCCTGTATTGCTAGGGACAGCGCACCTTTCACCAAAAGCATCAGAAAAAAACAGGTCGAAACACCCTGTTGGACAGCTACTCAATACAGGTCTACCCCCTAAAATCTCTTTTTGTGCATTTTTAGATAATACCTGGCTTTTGTCTACTTTAAATTTTTTCATTTGTATATTTTTTAATAGTGTAATAATTTATTGGATGATTAAATTTCCCCAAAATATATAACAGAAATAGCTTAATTTCAATTATTTGCTTGTTAAAACTTGTAGTAGACAACAATATATTTTTATGGTTTCAAAACCTGCTACTAAATGCGTAAACAAGCATTGTAATAAAAGCATTTAGCTTAAAATATAATATTCCTTAACTTTACCCCTATCATCAAATCATATAAAAATATGACCATAGAAGAGTTGAAAAAGTATTTTGAAGAGCATCCATCATTGAGCATTAATGGAGTAAATAATGAAGCGGGATTAACTGATAGCTATTTAGGTAAAATTTTAGGAGGCAAACGACCTTTAAGCCAAAAGACTGTAGAAAAGTTACTTCCAGTGCTTAAAAGGTATGGGTATGTTGAAAAAAAAGAAGGCATATAGTGCGACAAAACCGCTCTTTTTATTATATTTGTAACACTTCTTCGAGTGAAGAAATAGCCAACAGGTCTAAGTTTGGACGCTTTCCCGTTGGCTTTTATCCAAATAAAAATAATTCGAACAATGCAAGGTAAAAACCATTCATTGAATAGTCAAACTATGCCCCTGCAAAACAAGGCAAAGGCTCCACTCAACGCCCTGACCGAGGGCTTGCGCTATAGTTTGCGGCGAAGGTTAGAAGATATTATTGCGTTTAGTCAAGAAGCACTCACGAGCCTACAAGACCCAACCAATGCCTTACCTACTCACCAAATAGAACATCAATGGATTTTGATGGGAGATAATGTACATCTTGCCCAAAATGATTGGACGCTGTTAGAGTGGTTAGATTAGCTTTACATAGGCAGTAGTCGAACCAATAAAAAACGGGTATTTTCTCAAAATAGAGAAAACACCCGTTTTGGTATACTTGGCTTGTTAGCTTAAGACTAAAAATCTTCGTCCATGCTAAAACTATGGTTACCTTGGCCCGAAGCAGGCTTGTTTGCCACACCCGCTTTAGAATATTCACTTACCCTCTTCTCAAAAAAGTTGGTTTTACCTTCCAAAGAAATCATTTCCATAAAATCGAAAGGATTAGAAGTATTGTATTGTTTTTCACAACCCAACTCTACCAACAACCTATCGGCTACAAACTCAATGTATTCATTCATCAAATCCGAGTTCATTCCTATCAGTTTTACAGGCAATGCGTCGGTTACAAACTCTTTTTCAATCTCTACGGCATTTTTAATGATTGATACTACGGTTTCGTTTGGCAACTTATTTTTGATGTAGCTGTTGTACAACAAACAAGCAAAATCGCAATGCAAACCTTCATCTCTAGAGATCAATTCGTTAGAGAAGCTCAAACCTGGCATCAAGCCACGTTTTTTCAACCAGAAGATAGAGCAAAAACTTCCCGAAAAGAAGATGCCCTCTACTGCAGCAAAGGCAATCAATCGCTCAGCAAAACTCCCTTTATCAATCCAACGCAAAGCCCACTCAGCTTTTTTCTTTACACAAGGTACTGTTTCGAGGGCGTTAAACAAACGGTGCTTTTCGTCAGCATCTTTGATATAAGTATCAATCAACAACGAATAGGTTTCGGCGTGTATATTCTCTATCGCCACCTGAAAACCGTAAAAACAACGTGCCTCAGGGCTTTTTACTTCTTCAAGAAAGTTTACTGCCAGGTTTTCGTTTACAATACCATCGCTTGCCGCAAAAAACGCCAATACGTGCGTAATAAAATGGCGCTCATCGTCATTCAGTTTTTCGTCCCAATCTTTCAGGTCTTGCGCAAGGTCTATTTCCTCAGCTGTCCAAAACGAGGCTTCAGCTTGTTTATACATTTGCCATATATCGTTTTGTTGAATAGGAAATAATACAAAGCGGTTGTCAACGCTTTCTAATAGAGGTTCACTGACAGTATTGCTCATTTTCTTTATTTTTTATGATGTAAAATTTCTTGATTTATGCATCAAACCATTGTCAAAGCAAAATGTTATCTCCATTTTATCAAAAAACAGAAGCTCCCAAATAACAGCTATAAAATAACTCAGGAATGATACAAAAGATTAATAACACCTTGATAAAACTAAGGTGTTGCTGGGGTGTTTTTATACCACAAAAGTGAGAAGAATGCACAAGAAATACAAGGTGGGTAAAGGGAGTGAGCCCTAACTGATTGGCTGTCAAAAGAGAATTTTTTTATTTTTTATTTCCTCTGTTTCTATGTACCTGGTTTTGTCTTTACCTGATAAAAATTTCTTCCAGTTATCCAATTTTTATACAATGGATTCATCCAAAACGTTTGTATTTCGAAAATTAAAGGCTAAATTTGCGGTCTGTTTTGCAGTTATAATAAATCGTAGAGAGAAATGTATGCAATTGTAGAGATCGCAGGTCAGCAGTTTAAAGTGCAGAAAGGCCAATACGTATATACTCACCGTCTTCAAGATGAGCAAGACTCAGCGGTAGTTTTTGACAAAGTGTTGTTGGTAGACAATGACGGAGATGTTAAAATTGGTGCTCCCGTAGTAGATGGTGCAAAGGTATCTGGTAAAGTTTTGGAGCACGTAAAAGGCGACAAGGTAATCGTATTTAAAAAGAAAAGACGCAAAGGCTATAAGAAAGCCAACGGACATCGTCAGTACTTGAGTAAAGTATTAATCGAGGACATCACAGCATAAGGCTATCCTCGTTTTTGCTGTTTGTTGGGGTTGCCCAACAAATACAGATTTCAAGAAAAAAATCTTAAAAATATTTTAAATTTTATAAAACTATGGCACATAAAAAAGGAGCTGGTAGTTCTAGAAACGGTCGCGAGTCGGAAAGTAAACGACTAGGGACTAAAATCTTTGGTGGCCAACTTGCAAAGGCTGGAAACATCATTGTACGTCAGAGAGGTACTAAACACCATCCTGGCAAAAACGTAGGAATGGGAAAAGACCATACCTTATTTGCATTAGTTGAAGGCACTGTTCACTTCAAAAAAGGGCAACGTGATCGTTCTTTTGTTGTAATTGAGCCTGTTTCTGCCAACTAAGCTAAGCTTAATTTGGAGATACCTTATCTGAGGATAGGTTACAAACAACCATACCTCCAGATTACATTCCATAAAATAAGACAGGGAGCATAGTTTTTCAACAAACTGTGCTTTTTTTGTGCCCCTACTTTCGTTATATTTGATAAAAGACTCATTCACCCTACTTCATTTAGCCCTCTGTTATATGCAACAAGATGTTAAATATTGGTACTTGCGCAATCATCAAATATTTTCACAAATTACTGATGACAAATACCAAGAGTTGTGTGTATGGGTTGGGTTTAAAAAAGCCATCAAAAACGAAGACATATTTTTTACCCATGAGCCTGTCAAGCGCATTTATTTTCTCAAAAAAGGCATGCTCAAAATCATCAGCCAGGACATTGATGGCAACGAGGTGACTAAAGATATTATTCAAAAAGGAGATATATTTGGCGAAATTGCTTTGGATGAAGCACCAGACGGAGAAACATCAGAATACGCTAAAGTAATCACCGATGAGGCTGTGATGTGCACTTTTACTCTCGAAAATTTTGAGAAAGTACTGGCTAAAAACCCCTCTATCTCTTTGAAATTTACCAAAAAGGTAGGTAATAAACTCAAAACCCTTGAGAATCGGTACAATCACCTGATTTTTAAAGATGTACGCACCAGGGTAATCCATTTTCTTAAAAAATTTGTTCAAGACAATGGAGAAGCACAAGGCAAACTGTGGTTGGCACGTAATTACCTTACTCATCAAGACATTGCTCACCTGACAGGGTCTACCCGCCAAACAGTTACTTCTATTCTCAACCAACTCAAAAAAGAAAATCAACTTATTTATTCACGCAACGAAATTGTAATTCTTGACCTCGATGGCTTAAGGTAAAGATTGCATCATTACACATTTTAGGCTAACCATTGCCCATTCCTGAAAGTTTAATGCTCTATAAGACATTAGAATTCAAAAAACGAACGATGCTCATTTTTTGGAGGCTTGACAGCAGGCAAAATAAACTCGAAATAGTGTATCACTTATCTTAGTACCCAATGCACTAGTGCTCTTTAGCCAAGAGTCAATTCTCCAATAATACATACAAACCACGAACTACGGGCTTACAAATAATCCAACATTGGCAAGTAATGGAGTATATACACCATAAACCAAAACCTAATTTAAGTACTATTACTCACTCAGTATTATCAAAAAAGCAAAACCTTAAAAAATACAGAATATTTTTTATTCAAATGTTTTAAAAAAGTTACATCCAGCCCGCTTTTGAATTCTCAAATCCTTCTATAAACTTCTGTGAATAGTACCAACTAAAGCACTGTTTTTTTACGCAAATGGTCAATAAACTGACACAAGCATACTTATTAAATATTTTGCATTAAAACACATTCACTACAATTTAACTAGCAAAATATGCAATTTTACATCTTTAAATTCTCTAATTCTACCAAATATGTCTTTTTTTAGGCAATATACAACTCCAACTTAAACAAATACCATAATTTTTCAACTTGCCTTAGTTAAACTTTTTACCTCTGTCCCGTATTGACTATAAACCCCTACTCATCTGGCGTGGTCATCAAAATTTTTCAACAAAGTATAGTACAAAAAAAGGAAGTTTAAAACGTAAGCACTTACAGACACACTTTCTTATAAATGTATGCTTTATCTTTGTTGGTTTAACTTAACATCCTACTTATGTCTTATAGCCATAAACACGTAAAAAAGGTACTTGAACAAATAGAAAAAGTAAAAAGTATTGAGGCGTATACACAGCAAATTGCTCCACTGACTCAAGAAGAAATTGACAAGTTAGACCGAAAAAGTTTTAACGGTTCAGCTACTACCGAAGGCTTAGAAGCAAGGTTGAGCTTCCTGGCTGAACAAGGAGTTTCGGTAGATCGGTTAACCAGCCACTCTGGTTTAGAGAGTCCAGAATCGCTTAAAGGCAATATTGAAAATTTTATAGGCATGGCACAAGTGCCCGTAGGCTTAGCAGGTCCTTTGTTGGTAAAAGGCTCAGAAGCGCAAGGCGACTTTTTTGTGCCATTGGCTACCACTGAGGGCGCCCTGATTGCCTCTTATAACCGAGGAATGAAAGCCTGCCGCTTGAGCGGGGGCATTACTTCGGTATGTTTGATAGAGGGTGTGCAACGTAGTCCTTTCTTTAAGTTTGATAACTTGGGTACGGTCGGGCTGTTTATCAAATGGGTATACCAACGCATGGACAAGTTCACAGAGATTGTAGAAAGCACCAGCCGTTTTGCCAAGCTCAATGACCTCAAAGCCAACATAGAGGGTAATAGTGTGATTCTTACCTTTGAATACCTTACTGGAGATGCAGCCGGACAAAACATGGTGACGATTTGCACCGACAAAATATGCAAATACATTTTGGCAAACTTTGATATAACCCCGCTTGAGTGGTACATAGAGGGCAATTACTCAGGAGATAAAAAGGCAACTACGCTATCGTTTGTAAATGTAAGAGGCAAAAAAGTAACTGCTGAGATAGTTATCCCCCGCTTTGTAGTAGATAAGGTACTAAAAACCACCCCCGAAAAAATCGCTCAATATTGGCAATCATCTACTTTAGGTGTGATCCAAAGTGGCGCCATTGGTGCGCAAGGGCATGTGGCCAATGGACTTACGGCTTTGTTTATTGCTTGTGGACAAGACGTTGCCTGCATCTCTGAATCATCTATTGGGCTTACCCGAATGGAAACTAACGCTGATGGCGATTTATATGTGTCGGTTACTTTACCCTCACTTATTGTGGGTACGGTGGGTGGAGGCACCTCACTTGCCACCCAAAAAGAATGCCTTGAAATGTTGGGCTGTGCTGGCGCCAACAAAGCCAAGAAATTTGCTGAAATCTGTTGTGCAGTAGCACTTGCTGGCGAAATATCAATTGCTTCGGCTATGTCTGCCGACCATTTTACTAATGCTCACCAAAAACTGGGAAGAAAATAATGAGTAACCCTGAAGAAAACTATCTACCGTTTGCTAAACGTTTTTTAATTTATCAAAAAGAAAGATTTCCTTTTATTGCCCATGGAATTATGATTTCAGCTTTCACATTTTCGGCTGTATCTTATTCAAGAATTTGTCGGGGAAAAGAAGGCTTTATCAATTGGTCAGACTTTTTTATTGGCGTTTTTGCCACTGTGACCCTTTTCTTTTTGGTCAGAATATTCGACGAATTCAAAGACCATGAAGATGATATAAAATACCGTACTTACCTGCCTGTCCCTCGTGGCCTAATGTCGCTTCAGGAACTTAAAATAATAGGTTTGGTAGTGGGGATTACCCAAATAGCAGTCATTGCTATTTTCCAATTACAAATGCTCTATTTGTATGTGATTGTGCTCCTGTATTTGTGTTTGATGGGAGTAGAGTTTTTTGTACCTGAGTGGCTCAAAAAACGCCAAATCATATACATTACCTCACACATGGTCATTATTCCACTAATTGATATTTATGCCAGTGGGTTAGATTGGCTGTTGGGGGGTGGGCATCCACACTGGGGGCTTGCCTGGTTTTTTGCTGTATCATATACCAATGGTTTGGTGCTAGAGTTTGGGCGTAAGATAAGAACCCCTGAAGGCGAAGAACCCAACGTAGTGTCTTATACTGGGTTGTATGGTACCCGTGGAGGTACTTTGATATGGATAGGGCTCATGTTTACCACTATGTTGTTAGCCATTGGGGCATCTTATTATGCCAATTACAGCAGTTGGGCAATCCTTATTTTGGGTGTATGCTTTGTGTTATGTTCATTGCCGGGTTGGTCTTTTTTAAAAACACCTACTGCCAAAAAAAGTAAATACATAGAATACACCACCGCACTGTGGACCATATTGATGTACCTCGCCTTGGGCGGCATTCCAATGTTGAAAGGATTATTGTCATGATATTTATTCCAAGTATAGAAAAAACCGCCCCAGAAGGCATAGGAGGCAAAGCCAGTAATTTACTTCGTTTGGTAAAAATGGGCGCACAAGTACCTGCCTGGGCAGTAGTGCCTCAGGTTGTGTTGCTTGATCAATTGTCTGGGCAAACCGACAAAACCAGTATCAAAGCTGAATTTGAACAACTGAAAGTACCACAAGAGGTGTTAACGGCATTGCAAACCTACTTTGGTGATAATTATAACAGTAAAACCTACGCAGTGCGCTCGTCGGCTATGGATGAGGATGGCAGTCAATTTTCTTTTGCCGGACAGTTCGAAACCTTTCTGCACGTTTCGTTTGACCAATTGGCTGAAAAAATCAAAGCCATTTGGCAGTCGGTAGTATCTGATAGGGTGATGACCTACCGTGAAGAAAATAACTTACCGCTACAGTTAGGTATTGGTGCCATTGTACAAGAAATGGTGGCTGCCGAAGTAGCTGGAGTTGCCTTTGGAATGAACCCAGTATCGGGCGATAAAGAAAGTAAAGTAATTTCGGCAGTGTATGGGTTGGGCGAAGGGTTGGTGTCGGGTGAACTAGACGCAGATACATTTACGCTTTCGCCAAAAGGCACTGATACTCAATTGGCGCATAAAACCCATGCTTTGTTAAGAAAACCAGCAGGCAATGGTATAGAAAAAGTCCCCTTAGATGCCACTAAAAGTGATGTGGCTACTTTGCAAGATACCGAACTGAAAGAAATAGCGGCTTTGCTGGATCGTTTGGACGAACACTTGGGCACCCCACAAGACATTGAGTTTGCCTATGCAAATAACCAATTATACTTGTTGCAAACCCGCCCTATTACTGCTGCCGGAAGCAAGCCAGAAGGCGAATATATTTTGTGGGACAACAGCAACATTATAGAGTCTTATCCGGGCATTACTACTCCTCTTACCTTTTCATTTATTATAAAGATGTACGAAATGGTATACCGTCAGTTTGTGGGTATTATGGGAGTAACCGATAAGGAAATTAACCGCCATTCAGAGGTGTTTGCCAATACATTGGGGTTGGTACGAGGCAGGGTATATTATAACTTGCTCAACTGGTATAAAATGTTGGCAATGCTGCCTGGTTACTCTATCAACGCCGAAAACATGGAACGGATGATGGGGGTAAAAGAGCGCTTTGAACTGGAAGATGACTTTGGAATGAGCAAGGGACGAGCGCGTTGGCGAATGCTGACGATGGGAATAAAGATGATTCAAAAACAATTTGGGCTACCCAGAGAAAGAAGAAAGTTTTTGAGCCAGCTCAAGTCTATTATGGCATCGTATGATGCTATTGATTTTGATGCATTGACTCCAGCCCAAATCATTGCCCACTATAATAAGTTCGAGTCATCGCTGTTGATGCGTTGGAAAGCTCCCTTGGTCAATGATTTTTTTGCTATGATTTGGTTTGGAATGCTTGAAAAACAAGCCATTAAATACTGCCCTGACCAACCCAATATTCATAACGATCTATTGTGCGGAAGCCAGGATATTATTTCGGTAGAGCCCATTCACCGAAGCATAGCTATAGCTGCATTAGTCAGCCAAAATAAGGAAGCTAAAGCACTTTTTATAGACAAAACACCCGATGAGATATGGGCTGAGTTATGCAATGGGGCTTTTCCAGAAGTCAAGCAAAAACTGGAAGAATACATCCAATTGTTTGGCAACCGTTGTGTGGGAGAGCTTAAGCTCGAAACAATATCTTATGCCCAAAAACCTGCCTTGTTTGTCAAGGTTATCAAGTCTTATGTGACACAGGGCATTACCCAAAAAAGAAGCGAGTCTAACATTGAAGAAGAACTGAGAGAAACAGCCGAAAAGAAAATATTTGGTGCACTTAAGGGGAAAGGTGTTAAACGTTGGTGGTTTAAGTATGTACTTAACAAAGCGCGTGACTTGGTAAGCAACCGCGAAAATCTGCGCTACGAAAGAACCAAGGGCTTTGGTATGGTGCGACGAATGTTCTCAGCATTGGGCAAAAAATTACACGATGCCGGGCATTTGCAAGACCCAAGAGATGTGTTTTACCTAGAGCTTGCTGAGATTAAGTCTTTGGAAAAAAATCCTTTTAGCGAAAACTTAAAAGAGCACATTGTTGCCCGCAAAAAAGAGTTTGCTGCGTATAAAAACCAAAAGCCTCCGCAGGAACGCTTTTTTACTTATGGACACAACTTTACAGACGAGTACATTTATTCGCTGGAAAAAATAGAAGATGCTGAACAAGACTTAAATGGCATTGGTTGCTGCCCTGGCATTGTACAGGCAAAGGTAAGGGTAGTGATGGACCCGAACGAAACTGACTCACTAAACGGGGATATTTTGGTGACTTCAAGCACCGATCCGGGTTGGGTAACTTTGTTCCCTACGGCTTCGGCAATTATAGTAGAGCGTGGAAGTTTGCTGAGCCATTCGGCTATAGTATCACGCGAGATGGGGATTCCTTGTATAGTAAGTGTTACCGGGCTTTTGCGCACCCTAAAGTCTGGCGATGAAGTATTGATGGATGGAAGTACAGGCAAAATTAAAATTATAGAGTAATGAGTGAACAGTTAAAAAAAGTCAGGCACGATTACATACGTTACGCCAATTGCTGGGAAGACGCAGACATTTTGTTAGACGCCCTACAAGTAGGCAACAACGACCGGGTATTGTCTATAGGCTCGGCAGGAGACAATAGTTTTTCTATGCTTGCCCAAGATGCTGAACTGGTAGTGGCAGTAGATATTAACCCAGTACAGCTCAATTTGATTGAACTAAAAAAAGCAGCAATTGCTACACTCAATCACCAAGAGTTTTTACAGTTTCTGGGGTTTGAAGAATGTAAGCACCGTTGGGAGCTTTTCCAGGCGGTAAAAAGTGAGCTTTCGAGCGAAATAGCCAGCTTTTGGGCAAACAGACGCCAAGAGATAGAAGAAGGCATTATTTACCAAGGGAAGTTTGAAAAATACTTCAAACTATTTCATAAAAAGGTTTTACCCCTTATTCATACCAAGAAACGCATCAAGCGATTGTTTGAGTTAAAAAGCGCCAACGAACAAGCCGAGTATTTCAATGCTTCGTGGAACAATCGCAGGTGGCGGCTATTATTCAAGATATTCTTTAGCCGATTTGTCATGGGTAGATTGGGGCGTGACCCTCAGTTTTTGAAAGAAGTAGAGGTTCCTGTTTCTACTTTTATTGCCAGCACTGCCAACGACCACTTAAGTTCGGTGGCTTGTCAACAAAATTATTTTTTGCAGTTTATTCTTACTGGTAAATTCAACACGGCGCTGCCACATTATGCCAGAAAAGAAAACTTTGAACTTATTAAGCCTCGCATCCACCGAATGACAGTGTACAACGGGCTTGCCGAGGATGCTTTCAAAGCATTTGAAGGTTTTAATAAGTTTAACTTATCTAATATTTTCGAATATATGAACCCTGAACTTTTCCAATCGGTGAGCGAAAACCTATGGCAAGAAGCCTTATCAGGAGCACGCTATGCCTATTGGAACCTAATGGTGCCCAGACGCATGTCGAAAATACTTTCGGGGTTATTCTATGATGAAGCCAACGCCCAACACCTTTCCCAGCAAGACAAAGGGTTCTTTTATGGTAACTTTATAATTGATGTAAAATCATGAGCGAAAACCTGTTGAACACTATTTATTTGTCTATAGCTTATTTAGTGCTGTTTGCCAGTGCAGAGTTTTTCTATCATCGCCTAAAAACAAGGGCAGAGATTACGCGCAAGTATGTACACATTGTCACTGGTTTGCTCACGATGCTGTTCCCTCCTTTGATTCAAAATCATTGGTTGGTATTGTTACTTTGTAGCAGTTTTCTTATCATTTTGCTCGCATCTTTATATTTCAAACTATTGCCTTCTATCAATGCAGTAGAGCGCACCACCAGAGGTAGTATTTTGTATCCTGTTATTGTGTATTGTTGTTACCTGATGTATATCAGTCAAGATCAGTTTATATTTTACTACATTCCTATATTAATACTGACCTTGTGCGACCCAATGGCTGCATTGGTAGGCAAACACTTTCCCAGAGGTAAGTACATCACTTTTGGGCATTGTAAAACCTTGAGTGGTTCGGCAGGTTTTTTTGCTGCGGCTGTCATTACCAGCCTTTGCCTTGTAGTTGGGCTGGAGCAAATGACCTTAACCAAAACCTTGATTATTACTATAAGTGTAGCTGTGGTAACTACCATAGCCGAGGCACTGAGCCACAAAGGTTACGACAACTTAACTATTCCTTTTAGTGCGTTGGCGATGCTAATGCTGATTAATCACTACTTATAAAATGACTTATAAAGTGACCTGTTCAATGCCTGGTGAAACAACACACGAGGCATTTAACAACTTGCCCCATCGTTTATATACTTCAGATAGCCCGCGGTTTCAATTGGGCAACGAGCCTGTGTCAACTCACCTGACAGGTTGCTATGTATTATGGCAAAATGAGGTACCAGTAGGTAGGTTTGCCTTTTATGAAAACCCTGGTTTGCAATACCAGCATTCTTTGGCGGCTTGTATAGGTAGTTATGAGTGTAAAAACGACCCAGCAGTCAGTCGACAACTCATAGAAGAAGCCATTGCTTTGGCAAAAAGCAAAGGCTATAGTTGGTTGATTGGTCCCATGGAAGGGTCTACCTGGAATAATTACCGATTTAGCACACACCATCAACAGGTTCCCTTTTTTATGGAGCCTTACCACCACTTATATTATAACGACCAGTTTATACAAGCAGGATTTAAACCCATTGCCAACTATTATTCTAATCTTGACCAAAGCTTGGAGTATGATGCTCAGGCTTTGGCTCAAGCCAAAAAAGGCTATGAGGATGAAGGGGCAGTTTTCAGAAGCATAGATATGGAAAACTTTGAAGATGACCTGAAAAAGATTGGACAGCTCAGCATTAATGGTTTTGCCGAAAACTTCTTGTATACCCCTATTTCGGTAGATGAATTTGTAAGCAAATATGCTCGGCTTAAACAGTTTTTTGACCCAAAGCTTATCACTATTGTAGAGGATGCCAAAGGTGAACTACAGGCATTGAGTTTTAATCTTAAAAACTTTAATGATCCTTCGGGCAAAAGCATGATTGTAAAAAGCCTGATGCGAAGCAAGTCTTGTATTTTTAAAGGAGTTGGTAGTTATTTGGTAGGCAAAACTACCCAAACTGCTAAAGAAATGGGGTTTGAACAGATCATTCATGCATTTATTATCCGGGGCAATGCTTCACAAAATATCTCTGAAAAGTATTCGGCCAATGAATACAAATCTTATGCTTTGTACGGGTTAAAGTTGTAATGTCTATCAGGCAATGCAACTACTCAGAAAAAAAACAGTCATTTTTACTATTACCTTAACGCACTTTAAACTAAACTTCTCCTACTCTTAACTTCTTTGGGCTTGGTACAAACAGTACTGTAGACAAAGAAAGAGCAGGAACTCTTGTTTTTACTTTGTTTTTGGACAAAACTAAAAATATACTAAGATGAAAGTGATTTTAGGATTTACAGGATTAGCTTTGCTGAGCTCAGCACAGCTGTAGCTTCGGTTGATTAATGTTGGTATTCAGGCAATTAGTCAAAATCCATCCTCAAAACCATTTTTGTTTAAGTATAGCTGGTAGAATGAGCTAAAGTTGCATTACTTTGCTTAGGAATGGTACCAAAATAAATTTACATTCTTAACCTCATCTTTTGAGGCTATACTTTGTTAAAAAATAGCCGAATAGCGCTGCTATTAGCCGATTTTTTACCGCGTCTAGCAACAAAATATTTTAGCGTTACTATAGAAATTTATTTTTACACCATTCCTTAGGAATTGTTCAAAAATAAATTTACACTCTGAGGGGTGATTTTTCGCCTTGATACTTCGTTATTTTTATTGCCCGTAGCGCTGCTATGGGCGCAAAAAATAGCCTCGTCTCAAAACAAAACCTCTACCTCAAGAATGGTAATTTAATTTCTCACCATTCCTTAGCAATCTGTGCCTTGTCAAACTACATTTTATTTTTACCAACAACTTGTTATACATCCTGTATCTTCTGGCGCAACCTAAACAACATAAAGAGATTCAATGAAAACTAAACTAACCAACATATCAGAGTTGTTTTTGAACGCTGCTAAAAAGCACCCTAACAATGTAGCTATTATAGATAAAAATGATCAATCCATTACTTATGCACAACTTGCTGAAGATGTAAAAGCAACCGCAGCTTATTTTCAACGCAAAGGCATTGGTAAAGGCGACCGGGTGTTGGTGTTTGTACCTATGGGTATAGATTTGTACCGCATAGTACTTGCGTTGTTTTATATTGGGGCTACGGCGGTTTTTCTGGACGAATGGGTGAGTAAAAAGCGCATGGAGCTATGCTGCCAGTTGGCTGACTGTAAAGGGTTTATTGGTGTCTGGAAAGCCCGGATATTTGCCTTATTTTCCAAAGAACTCAGGCGTATCCCAATAAAACTAAGCCTGAAGAAAAAACATAAAACAGGAGTGCCTGTTACTCAAGTACCCCCAGATACTACTGCACTGATTACATTTACTACGGGTAGTACGGGAATTCCTAAGGCTGCCAATCGTACTCATGCGTTCCTGCGTGAACAATTTGATGCCCTGCTGGAAGAAATTCACCCAAAGGCACGTGACGTAGATATGCCTGTGTTGCCTATAGTATTGTTTGTAAACCTGGGGGTAGGTTGCACATCGGTTATTGCCGATTTTAAGATGACCAAGCCTGAAGCCATCAATGAAGCAGTAATTATAGAGCAAATCAATAAACATCAGGTAAACCGCATGATTGCTTCACCATTTTTTATCAAGCGTTTGGCGCAATATGCTATAGAGCAAAAAGTAGAACTCCCCCAAATAAAGAAGGTTGTGACAGGTGGGGCTCCAGTGTTCCCTCAGGAAGCTACCTTATATGTAAAAGCATTCCCTCAAGCAACCTCCATGGTGGTGTATGGCTCTACCGAGGTAGAACCGATTAGCTCTATTGATGCCCAGACCTTGAGCCAAGCCCCTGAAACATTGCCCGAAGGTTTGCCAGTAGGCGATATTTTTCATAAAACCGAAGTACGTATTATCCGCGTAAGCGATGGAAATATTCCTGCATGTAGTGCACTGGCACTAGACGAAATGACGCTGGAAGATGGTGTTATAGGCGAAATTATAGTAGCAGGAGCACATGTGCTTAAACAGTACTTTAAAAATGATGCTGCTTTTCGCCAAAACAAGATTATAGTAGGCAATAAAATATGGCACCGTACTGGGGACAGTGGACTCAAAAAGGGGAATCAATTACTACTTACAGGTCGTTGCGCCCAATTAATTGAGTTTGAAGAAGGTTATTTATCGCCTTTTATTATAGAAAACCAGTTGGTTAATATAGCTGGGGTAACTATGGGTACCTTACTAGAAATGAACCAACAGCGTATACTGGTACTAGAGTCGGTCTTAAACAAAGAGATATTAGCACCTAAAGTGGGCAACATCCCCTATGACAAGCTACAAGTAGTCGCACAAATTCCTCGCGACGCCCGGCACCATTCCAAAATAGATTATGGGGCACTGAAGCTGCAACTTGGAGCATAGTTTTGTTGGTAATATTCACAGGCTTTTCCCTTACAAACTGGGCAAGCCCTCAGATGCCGATGCATATCGGTGTAATTGAC
Organism: uncultured Microscilla sp.; assembly: GCF_947493425.1. Classification (GTDB taxonomy): domain Bacteria; phylum Bacteroidota; class Bacteroidia; order Cytophagales; family Microscillaceae; genus Microscilla. The sequence continues at coordinate 122,739 of NZ_CANLRP010000005.1, forward strand.
GAGTTATATTTAATTTTGCCTTGGCATTTATCATATTGTTTTTTTAGTTTAGTAACGTGTTCGCCCCGTAAACGGGATTTCGGGCGTAGCCCTCAACAATAACTGTCCGATTTAGAAACTTATTTTGAGCACGTTACTTATAAAATCATTCTACATTTGAAGCTTTTAAACTAACTTTATTCTTGCCCAGTATGAGTGAATTTCAATTTTATGGGTTTCGTAGCATAGATCGAAACTTAAGTAAAGAAGAACAACGTAAAATTGGTAGTTTATCTAGCAGAACAACCCCCAGCTCCAACAGCGCCACATTTGTGTATCATTATGGAAATTTTCCTGCAAATGAAGAAGCAATACTTGAGCAATACTTTGATGTAATGCTTTACTATGCCAACTGGGGTACTCGCAAGGTAATGTTTCGTTTGCCCATTGAGGCAGCCAACTATGAAGACATGGTTCAGTACCAACAGGCTTTTGAGGATAGTTATGATAATGGTGTTAGTATCTTTAAAAAAGGTGCCCATGTTATTGTAAAAGTAGAGTTTAACGATGAACCAGATGACTATGGGGAAGACCCTGAAGAGTATTTTCAGGAAATGACTCAATGGCGACAATTGCTCATGGACGGGGATAATAGATTGTTATTTCTTGCTTGGTTACACACTCAAAGCTTAATTAGCCTGGATGAGGAGTATGAAGATCACGAAGAAAACTCAAAGTCGCTTCCTGTGCCACATATTCCTCACAACATTACATCGCTTCAGCGGACACTCAAAGATTTTGTCAACTTTTTTAACATTTCTCCTGATTGGATCAATGCTGCGGCAAACTTAGTCAAACAATCTCCTGCGCCCCCTGATGCACCTTCTTATAACTATGTAAAATTGATTGAGCAGCTGCCTGAGGCTACAAAAAACAAGTATTTATACAAGTTGCTTCACCAAGAAGTTAATTTACACTTAAAACTCAAAAATGATCTTGAAGAGTTATCAGGCGTTGTTAAACCCACCAAAAAGTTAAGCAAGTGGACAACTGAGGACTTATATAATGAAGTACAGGAAGCAAAACAAGAGACTAAACGTAGGGCAAAAAAACAAGCCGAAGAGCAAGCGCGTAAAAAACTCGTAAAACTGGTTGCTGATGAACCTCAACTTTGGAAAGACACCATATTTAATATTGAGCGTTTTGACCGGAAGGGTTATGAAAACGCCACCAAAAACCTAAAGGCATTGTTGAAGGTAGCCAAACACCTTGACAAGCTAGATGAGTATACAACCAAACTGGAAAATATCAAAGCTAACTATAGTAGTAAAAGAAGCTTGATAGCTATGCTTAAAGAAATAGTGTATTAAGAGTTTGTTTAAAATTAGCTGAAAAGGCTGAGTCCCCAAGACAAGTTTGCATTGGCGTCAACTTAACTTTTCAATTGAGGCATTTAAATTACTGATAAACAATACCTTAATTTAAAGATAAGCACCTGTTAAAGTTACTTGATCTTGATATATTAAGAACACACACGGGACGCGTGCACCAGCCGTGAGATTGCACCCCCATACAACACTTATTATCAGAAATTTACACTAATCATTCCAACTATAACTCTTAAGTTTTACCTTCTTACCACGTTTGGTGAGGGTAAAGTCTTCAAAATCGAGTTGTACCTGCGCCAGGTCTTCCAGGGCAGGACGTTTGTGTGGAGTAATAATGATCAATTGACGGGTAAGTTGAAACAGGTTGGAAACCAATGGATACAACTGTTTTTCGGGGCAAAGGTGCATAGCAAAGCTACAAATAATGCTGCTAAACTCTTGATTGGGTTGTTGGTCTGCTACCCACTGATTGAGTCTGCCCTGTATTACCTCCTGAAAATTGTAAGTAAGGCAGGTTTGCCCAACTTGCTGTTGGTACAACTCATGGGTGTAGGGGTCACAGCCTTGTACGTCGGCAAAACCCATTGCTTGCAAAATACGGCTTACTTCTCCTCCACCTGCACAAAAATCAAGTATGTGGGTATAACCTATCTTTGACTGGTTTTGCTGTAGCAGTTTTTCAATCTGTGTAAAGTGAGGATTTTCGTAGGCATCGCCGTGTTGTTGGTAATAGGCATCTACGCCCTGTTCGGCGTATTGATTGCGAATAGCATCTTCGTTTTTAGGCTTTTGTGGCATTTAGTTTAGCGTTTGTGTGTTACTTTTGCCCACTTACAAACCCCCCCTACTGGAGGATTAAACTTTGCTACGCTTGCTTCTACTGAGGTCAGATTAGGGTATTTTTCATGGGTGGCCTCTACTATTCGATAAGCCAACGACTCCAGAAGCTTAGAGGGCTGTTTCATGATGGCTTTTACCAATTCGTACACTTCGCCATAATGTACTGTGGCCGTAATGGTGTCTTCTTTGGCTGCTTCCAAAAAATCAGTTTCTATGGTAATATCTACCCGGTATTTGTTGCCTATTTTTTGCTCTTCCTGGTATACGCCATGATAGGCAAAAAACTCTAAACCTTCTAATGCAATAAGACCCATAATTTATTAAAATAGTTACGTTAGTTGACCTGATTGTCAGTCGTCAAAAACGCGAATAAAACTTTTAGATTTGTTTCCACCAAATAAAGTGGCTTTTATGACAACGATTAGCCTATTTTATCAAAAAACGACTCACTTCCGGTGTTGTTTTCAGCTACATTGGCTTCAGTCACTTCTTCATTTTTTTCGGGTTCTTCATCTTCCTGATATATTTTAGCTTTTTGCAAGTCAAGCAACTCCTGTTTTTCTTCCAGAATTTGCTGAGCTTCTTCTATTTTTTTCTCAAAATACTCGCTGGATGTTTTAGACTCCAGTCGGTCAATTTTTTCGAGCGACTCTTTGATATAAGTTCTTACCTCAATCAGTAGATTGTCGCGGTGTGTTTCCAGCACTTTATAATCCCTTTCGCGCTCACGCAACTCTTCTACCATTTCGTCTAAAATATTGCGGGCGCGGGCGTGGGCTTTTTGCACAATGGCGCGTGCCTGGCTTTGAGCTTCTTTGATGATTACATCAGATTTTAGCTGAGCTTCTTGTATTTTTATTTCTGACGAACGGCGTGCCTGGTCTACCAAATTGGCTCCAGCGTCTTCAGCCGTTTTGAGGGTTTTGAAAAGAGCATCTTCGTTTTCGCGTGATGTACTAATTTCTTTTTCCAGGTACTGAATACGAATGCTTGACTCTTTGTTTTCATCCAGAATTTTTTCCCAGTGTTCGGCCAAAAACTCTAAAAACCGGCTTACCTCTTCAGTATCGAAGCCTTTCTTCATGAAGCCTTTCTGCTTGCCAAAGTCTTTCTTTTTTATTTCGATGGGCGTAATCTTCATAAATTTCTGTTTTGATTGGTCTAAAAGTGATATTCTAATGCCATAAATACTTTACATCATGGCTTTATTTTGATTGCTAAGGAATGGTGTAAAAATAAATTTCTATAGTTTAATAAAATATTTTGTTGCTAGACGAGGCAAAAAATCGGCTAATAGCATCGCTATTCGGCTATTTTTTAACAAAGTATAGCCTCAAAAGATGAGGTTAAGAATGTAAATTTATTTTGGTACCATTCCTAAGGAATGGTGTAAAAATAAATTTCTATAGTTTAATAAAGTTTTGCAACATATTGCAAAACTATACAGCCATTGGACAAATCAACAACCAAAATAAATATAATTAAATTACTGATAACATCATAATAGCGGCAATGAGCAAATTAACTCAATTTATGGAAATTTCAAACTCCATACAGATACAGTTCGGTCATCGCTTGCCGAAACCACAAAGTTTTGATAAGCCGACCACCACAGTTTATTGACCGAGGTAGCGTGCCCGGCGTGCCGCGATTTATCAATGACTTTAAGTAACTTGAACATGTGGGCATCCCAAACCTTGATGGACTTGTCCATACTGCCTGTAACAAAGTACTGCCCATCGGGGCTAAAATCTAACGAATTGAGGGCGTACATGTGCGCCACAATAGATTGGTGTAAAGCGTAGCCTTGGCTTACGTTCCAAACCTTCAAGTGTGCATCACGCCCACCACTCACCAAGTACTGTCCATCGGGCGAATAACGCAGGGCAAATACTGAGTTGCTATGGGCAGCAATGGTGTGTTGTAAATCAAGTGTTTCAGTATCGAACACCCTGATATGGTGGTCGCTGTAGCCAATCGCAAAGCTTTTTTGGTTGGGATGCACCGCAATCACCCTTGCGTGCTTGTCCGATGCTTTCAAGTGTTTACGCACTGCCCAGTTTTCAAAGTCAAGAGCTACTACCAACCCTTCTCCACAAGCCACCAAAACAAGGTTACCAATGCTTTGAATGTCAAATATTTGAGCAGAGGTGAGTTCTATAGACTTGAGTTCCTTTTTAGAATCTAAATCTATGAGATGCAAGCCAGAGAAATTGTGCCCTACCAGCAACTGATTGCCTGCTTCGCGGTAATGTAAAGCATACACAGAGTTTTGTACTTTGGCTACCATATCGCCTATTTCAGGCTTTTCGAGGTTCCAACGTGCCACCATCCCATTGCCATCTGCCGAAAAAAATATGTTGGCTTTTTTGCTGGGGGCAAGCCCATAAACACAGTCGTTGTGTCCGGTAAGGGTAGCCATTTTTGTCACTTCTATTTTGCTCATCACCAAAAGTAATAATTTTTCTGTAAATTGCTCCCAATTTTAATTGCCTACAAGAGTATGTTTCAATTACACCTTTTTTGTTGTATAGCCAAACGTTAAAATGCTCTCACCTTTACCACAAAAATTAGCTTCAGGCACTGATTTTGAAAAACGCATACAATGCCACTTATACACGTAGAAAACAGTAATCCACAATGCAGCTGGGGCATTTGGGAGATCAAAGAGAGTTCACAAGAATTAATACAAGCACTTTCTCCCCGTTCTTCAGAAGCGTTTTATCTAAACGATATAGAGCACGAAGCCAAAAAGTGCGAATCAACTGCTGCCCGTCTGGTCATCAAAAAGCTGCTTGAGCTACAGCACGAAGAATATATGGGTATTCTGAAAGGTACCAATGGCAAACCTTACCTTGCAGATGGGGCTTACCGTATATCTTTGTCGCACACCGAAAACTACGCTGTAGGCATTATACATACCTCCAAAGAGGTAGGCATAGACATAGAGCGGGTACAAGGCAAATTGCTTAAAATTGCCAAAAGAATTTTATCTAAAGAGGAACAAATAGAGGTAGATAATAACCTGGAAAAGATCACTGTTTACTGGAGCGCCAAAGAAACTTTGTATAAAATTCACTCCAAGGGACAGTTATTTTTTAGTAGTGATTTACTTATTAGCCCGTTTCGGCTTGCCCAACGTGGTGAACTTCAGAGCTTTCTGAGGATAAATGGCAGGCTAAACGAACATACATTGCATTATTACCAGTTTAATAAGGACTACTATATTTGCTTTGGGCAGGCCAATTAGTGTCAGGAGTTACTATAGGTGCAAGGTGTAAGCTACAAATCGCAAGTCCTTAGCTCGACTTTAGCCATTTGCAAAAAAGAAACCCACTACGGTAAAAACAAGTTAAAATTGTGACCAAACATTTTTAACAATGCAAATATTCCCGAATGAGTTTCTAGATGTGATAATACAATTTAAAGGTGTGTTTTCAAAGCGTATATATTCGCATGTTCAATTTTTACTGGCAGGGGCAATCTTATGTCAAGGTAAACGAACCATAAGCTCTGTGCTTCGCATCTTGGGTTTGAGTAAGGTAAAGAACTTTGGCAAGTACCATCGTGTTTTGAGTAGAGCCAATTGGTCATCATTAAGATGTTCTAAAATTTTACTTCATCAACTTCTTAAGTTATTGCTTCCCGGAGATAAGTTAGTATTTGGGATAGATGAGACTATTGAACGCAGGTGGGGTAGAAAAATCAGTAAACGAGGAATTTACAGGGATAGTGTCCGGAGTAGTAAATCTCATTTTGTCAAGTGTAGTGGATTGCGTTGGCTTTGTGTGATGTTGCTGGTGAATGTTCCTTGGGCTGGTCGCGTTTGGGCACTTCCTTTTCTAAGCACCCTTGCCCCAAGCGAAGGTTATGCACAGAAACAGGGCAAGGTTCATAAAACAGTCATCCAGCGAGCAGCTCAGCTAATTTCATTGATAAAACACTGGTTACCTGATAGGGAAATAATTGTAGTGGGAGATAATAGTTATGCCTGTATGGAGCTACTTAATAGGGTATGTAAGTTGGCAACAGTGATAGCAACTATGCGCATGGATGCTGCTCTTTATGACTTTGTTCCTCCACGTCTGTCAGGGCAAAGAGGTCCCAATCGTAAAAAAGGGGATAAATTGCCCAAGCTAACGGAGGTATTGGAAAACCCTCAAACAGTTTGGCAGATGATTACGATTACTGAG
>NZ_CANLRP010000006.1 GCF_947493425.1 uncultured Microscilla sp.
CAAAACAGCATATTTTGAAGCTTTCATGCTACAAAGATAACTTTTTAACCAATATTAATATTTTCGCAAGAAGTCTATTATAAATAAGCTATGGTAAGAATATATAAAACTGAGCCACTTCAAGGTTTAATTGATTTTAATGAAAAAGAAAAAGGTCGCTTAAAAGTAGAGTATCCTACCGAAGTCAAACACCCTGAATATGATGATTTAGACACGGACACAGCATCCAAATTAAGGAAACAACTGCATGAAGAACAAAAAGGTTTATGTTGTTATTGCATGAAAAAGATTTCTGCCAGTAATAGTAATATAGAACACTTTTTACCACAATCACTATTTCCTGAAGATCAAACAAATTACCACAATTTATATTTGGCTTGTCGTTACTCTGTGGGTAAAAAAAAAGAGACACAATACTGTGATATAGTGAAGGGTGACAAACTCATTTCTAAATTGATGGGTTACTTTAATGAAAAGAAAAACGAGGAATGTGAAGACTTCTTCCGCTACAGTGAAATAGGGCATATATTGCCTAACAATAGTCGTTATAAAACTTTAAAAGATGTTTATAAAAATTATGCTAATCTAAGTAGTCAAGAAAAAGAGGTAATGGGTACCATTGAAGTACTCAACCTGAACACTGAGGAGCTTCGCAAAGAGAGGGCAAAATTCATTGAAGATATTGTAGATTCAACTATAAAAAGTATAGATGATATAAATAAACTAGAACAAATCATAAAAGAGTATAAAGAAGGTAAGCAAAGATTTAAGGGCATAGTGTTATACTTTGCCAAAGATGCGCTTCAAAAATTAAAACAAAAAACTAAGACTAACTAAACTCTTATATATCAACCAGCTATGTGGTTTTATAAAAGATTAACTTATCTAACACAAAACTCCCACCCCAATCCAATATATATTTCCCACAAACCTATTATCTTGCTCATTCCTAAAGTTGATTTTTTTTCAAACAAGCCTCTCAAGCCTGATAGGGTTTGAACTCAGAAACCTATAATAAATGTCAAAAACCAAAAAAAACCGTTTGTTTCCTACCTTATGTCTTATTTGTGTATTGCCGCTGTTTTGGTATTGTGGCAATGGAGCAAGCAAAAATACGCCTCAAGCTTTGCAGGTAAATGTGATGCAAAAGCAATGGGTAGACAGTGTTTTTAATAAGCTTACCCCCAAGCAAAGGCTAGGACAATTGTTTATGGTGGCAGCCAATACCACCCTTGCCGACACCCACAAAGTAAGCGTGGCAAAGCTCATCAGACAACAGCATGTAGGTGGAGTTATTTTTATGAGGGGTTATGCCCACAAGCAACTTACCTGGACGAATTACTTTCAGAAACAAGCCAAAACGCCCTTGATGGTGGCAATGGATGCTGAATGGGGGCTGGGCATGCGCCTTAAGAATATGATGAGTTTTCCTTTTCAGATGACACTAGGGGCTATTCAAGAAGATACGCTTATTTATCAGATGGGGGCGCAAATAGCCCAACAGATGAAACGCCTTGGTACTCACATCAACTTTGCGCCAGTGGTAGATGTAAACATCAACCCCAAAAACCCTGTGATTGGTTATCGGTCGTTTAGCGAAAACCGCGAAACCGTAGCGCGCAAAGGGGTGGCTTATATGAAAGGATTGCAAGACCATGGTATTCAGGCAAACGCCAAACATTTTCCGGGGCACGGCGACACAGGTACTGACTCGCACTTTGCGCTCCCTGTGATCAAACACGGCACCAAACGCCTCGATAGTATTGAGCTGTACCCGTTTAAGGCGTTGATCAGACACGGCGTAAAAAGCATGATGGTAGCTCACTTGAATTTGCCCGCTTACGATTCGGCACAAAACCGCCCCGCTACCCTCTCTAAAAATGTAGTGACTAAATTATTGAAAGAAAAGCTGGGCTATCAGGGGCTTATTTTTACCGATGCTCTGAACATGAAAGCAGTCACTAACTTTTACAAGCCCGGCGAGGTAGACCTTCAGGCACTCATTGCAGGGAATGATGTATTGCTCGCCCCTGAAAATGTAAAAAAAGCCATTGAAGTGATTCAAAAAGGAATTTTGCAAAAGAAAATAAGCCAAGCCACTATAGACCAAAAGGTAAAAAAGGTGTTGGCTTTTAAATATGCACTTAAACTCAATAAAAAACCTGCCCCGCTTTCGCTGAAAAACTTATACCGCGATTTGCGCTCACCTGCTGCCAAGGCATTGCAACGCAAGTTGTACCAAAAGGCATTGACCATAGTCAAAAATAAAGATCGTCTAATCCCCTTTCGGCGTTTAGATACCCTCACTTTTGCCTCGGTAAATATTGGCAAAAGCCGCAAAACCGATATGGAGCAAATATTAAATAACTATGCTTCCTTTACCCATTTTCATATCAATGCTTTGAAAGCCCGCAAATGGAATTACAACGTGGTGCTCAATAAAGCGAAAAAACACAAAGTGGTCATTGTCAGCATCCACGATTTGCGTAAACACGGCAACCGGGGTAAGTATGGGCTAAGCAAAAATGCCATAGACTTTATCAAACAGTTAGAACAACACACCAAAGTGATCATTAATGTGTTGGGCACGGCCTATAGCTTACAACATTTCGAAAAGTCTGAATACTTGACTTGTGCCTACGAAGACAACAAAATTACAAGAAGCTTGGTGCCTCAAATGTTGTTTGGAGCGTTTGGGGTCAATGGGCGTTTGCCTGTATCGGCGGGTAAATTGCTCAAAGAAGGGAGGGGCGTAACTACCCAAAGCCTTAAGAGACTCGCGTATGGTGTTCCGGCAGAGGTACAAATGAACAAAGACTCTTTAAGGAAAATAGATGTATTGCTTACAAAAGCCATCAAAAAAGGTGAAATGCCGGGTTGTCAAGTAATAGTAGCACGCAAAGGTAAAGTAGTGTGGCACAAAGCTTACGGACATCAGACTTACGCCCGTCGAGTAAAAATCACCCCTGAATCTATCTACGACATTGCCTCTATCACCAAGGTAGCGGGTACTTTGCCAGCCATTATGTATTTATACGAAAAAGATTCGCTGAAGCTAGACGATAAAGTGGTGCAATACCTACAAGAGCTTAAAGACACTAATAAAGACCAAATGACTGTACGTGAAGTATTAACCCACCAGGCAGGCTTACTACCTTATTTGCCTTACTGGAAACGTACCCTTACCCGCACCAAAACATTGAGTCCTACTTATTATCGTTATCGCAAGAGTACTGCTTTTCCTTTGCAAGTGGCGCAAGGCATTTATGGCAAAGCAAGCCTCGAAGATAGTCTTTGGAAATGGAGCATTGAGACCAAACTACGTAAAAAGAAAAATGATACCACAAGTTATGATTACACTTACAGCGATTTGAGTTTTTATACCCTTAAGCGCCTTGCCGAGCAACAACTTAAACAACCTATAGAAAAACACCTGCATAATTATTTATACAAAACTCTAGGAGTGAGTACTTTAGGGTATAACCCTTTGCAACGCTTTAAACCTTCCCGCTTGGTACCCACTGAGTATGACCGCTATTTTAGGCGCAAAATTATAAGAGGGACAGTACACGACCAAGGCGCAGCAATGCATGGAGGAGTTGCAGGGCATGCAGGGCTTTTTTCTAATGTAAACGATTTGGCCAAGTATTTACAAATGCATTTGCAAAAAGGCGAGTATGGGGGCATTCGTTACTTTGAGCCTGCCACTATCGATACTTTTATCCGGGCACATTTTACGGGTAACCGCCGAGGCTTAGGCTGGGACAAAAAACCCGAAAAACCCTACTCGTATACTCCTAGCCTGTTTTCGCAAGCTTCTTACGGGCACTCTGGCTTTACGGGCTGTGTGGTATGGGCAGACCCTAAATGCGAGGTGTTGGTGGTGTTCTTATCTAACCGTATTTACCCTTCGGCAGAAAACAAAAAGTTGATTGTAAACCATACCCGCCACAAACTGTTAGACCAGGTGTTTAGGGCAATTGTGCAGAAAAAGAATAATTAAATAACGACCATTGTTCAATTGTTATATGGCTACCAATACTGAGTGATTAAGAACGTACATCGATACAATCACAACGAGCCTAGAACACAAGTTGCCACCAAAGCATTGCCCCTTACAAGGATTGGTTTACTCACTAATGCCAAGTTATTAAAAGCCGCCTATTCCTGAAGGGCAAAAAGTGGTTTTACCTAAACAAAAGTGAGTGTTTTATTACAGGGGTTCATCTGTATGCTAAAATTTGACTAACTTTGCATCTTAATAAAATAAGTTTTCTAACAATTAAAATTTATCTAATGAAAGTTATCAAACTCCTCATTCCACTGCTCGCTTTATGGTTAATGAGTAGCTGCAAAAAGCAGGAAACCCCTGCCCCCACGACTACACCTATCAATCAGGCAAGTAGAGGAAAAACTACTGGTTTTGTACAAAAGGGGCCTTACTTGAATGGTTCTACCATAACCCTGACAGAACTGAATGATACCTACACCCCTACTGGTCTTATGTTTAACAGCGAGATACTGAATCATACAGGTGCTTTTAACATTAAACACATACCTCTAGCTTCTTCTTATGTAGAACTTAAGGGGCAAGGCTTTTACTTTAATGAAATATCAGGCGGCGTTTCTTCTGCCCAACTTACACTGTCTGCATTGGCTAATATTGACAATGCAACTGACATCAATGTAAACGTTTTGTCTACTCTAGAAAAAAGAAGGGTGGAGTATTTAATTGACCAAGGGACAAGCTTTGATAACGCCAAAAAACAGGCCCAACTAGAAGTACTTAAAGTATTTGGCTTTGATAATAGCGAAACGCTTTCATCTGAAACACTCAATATTACTAACAATACTGAAGGAGACGCTATACTATTGGCAATCTCGGTTATTCTACAAAGTTACCGCAGTGTTGGCGAATTATCAGAGTTAATTGCCAATATGAGTGATGATTTATACAAGGATGGTAAGTTAGATAGTGAATCGCTGGGCTCTCAACTCATCAATGGATCACAGTATCTAAATTTGGCTCAAATCAAAGCAAATATTGAAAATCGTTACAAAGATTTAGGACAAAACATTAATGTTCCTAATTTCGAGAAATATGTACAACAATTCGTCAATAATACGACTTACAAAATTACAGAGTCTATTACTTACCCCATTAGAGGCGATCATGGCAGCAACCTACTAAGCCCTGATGTAACAACTGTATCCTCTGGAAAATACTCTATCAAAGTAGTCTTACCTAAAAGCGTTGGATTTAAGGTGAAAGTTGCCGGTTCTGATGCTAACACTTGGGCTTTTTCTGCTGATATAGCCCAAAACAATGGGTGGACTTATACCCAGTTTGATACTCAAGGTTTTCACCGTTTCTTTACTGCTACCAAAGATGGAGAACTTGACATGTACATAAGTGTCAGACCAGGAACACTGTCGCTGGAAATATATGAGGGTAATCAAAACACCCCCACTTCTACCAAGGTAATCACAATTAACTAGAACTTATGTATAATAAACCCCTGACCAAAGCAGCTTTTGATCAAGGGTTTATTTTTATGGCTCGGACATATCTGTCTATTTTTTAATGTCTTTCCAAACCCACCAAGCCCAGGCGATCAATACAAACTGCACTGGCAAACGAATATAAGCAGCCGACTTGCTACCAATGGCAGGGTTTGCCGCAAAAATATCTATGACATGCAAGGGTAAAAATGCAATCATTAGAAGAAATATACCAAAGGCTGCCAATTGCTTATAACCTGGAATAAACAAGCCTACTCCTAAAATAATTTCTAAAATACCCGATCCATAGTTTATCAATGCTTCAGGCAAAAAATCAGGAATGAAAGGGGCATACATGGCAGGGTTTAAGAAATGATTGACCCCACCATAGGTAATGAATACGCCTAGTAAAATTCGGGCAATGAGTAGTACTGTTTTCATATAAATGAGATGAGCAAAAGTTGAAAGTTAAACTTTAAAAGATATAATAAAGGCAAGTTACCACGAAAAAATAACTTGCCTTCGCCTTACTTTAGTTCAAAACTTCTAACAGTTTCTCTGCTACCAACTCCGAAGAAGCCGGATTTTGCCCTGTAATCAACAAACCGTCAGTGATTGCATAAGGGGTCCAATCTTCTGCTTTAGAGTAAATGCCTCCATTTTCTTTGAGCATGTTTTCTACCAGAAATGGCACCACATCGGTGAGTTGTACAGCCTCTTCTTCTGAATTGGTAAAGCCAGTCACTTGTTTACCTTTTACCAAGGGGCTTCCATCGGCTGCTTTGGTGTGTTTGAATACCGCTGGAGCATGACAAACAGCTGCGACGGGTTTATTGTTTTGGTAAAACTTTTCAATCAACGCGATAGAATCTTTATCTTCTGCCAAATCCCATAAAGGACCGTGCCCACCAGGGTAAAATACCGCATCGTATCCCTCTTGATTAATGTCTGCCAACTTCAGGGTTTTGCTCAATGCCTCTTGGGTAGCTGTATCGTTATTAAAACGCTCGGTGGCAGGTGTCATAAAATCATCCGAAGCACTCTTAGGGTCAATAGGAACTTGTCCGCCTTTGGGCGAAGCTACATCGATTGCAAAACCTTTGTCTTGCAAAAAATAATAAGGGTTGGCAAATTCTTCTATCCAAAATCCGGTTTTCTCTCCAGTATTCCCTAGTTCGTCGTGGCTTGTAAGTACAAATAATAACTTTTTCATGAGCTTATTATATTTATATTAAAAAAATGGGTCAGGTCGTAGTAAGCAACTTATAACCAAATGCTTACAGACTTAAATTTTATTTAATACAAAAGTACAGGGTTTTACTTTATCAAAAATTGATGTATGATAAGAAATAACCTAAGCCCTAAGTATCACGTTGTTTGGATAGTAATCTAACTGGCTTTATCACCATTTCCAGTGCATTTCTTATTGAAAATATAAATGAACTACCCAGTTAACCTGTGCTTTTGATCACACCATAATAATACAAACGAAAGTTTCCTGTTTAGCCAATATGAATTTTATGAAAAACAACCCCCTACATAAATCATTCACTCAAAATACCCCTATCCAAAGCACACCCATTTTTTGGGAAGCTGCTATTACTCCTTTAAGACTAGAGTATGTCAGCCAGTCAGCCCTGACCTTATTGCCACAACTTGCCTCAAAAAACCCCACAGACTTTTGGGAATGTATACATCCGGAAGATCTACAGTTTGTACAACAATGCTACGGGCGGGCTACACAGAAAGGCGGCGTTCAAACAATTCAATATAGGGTTTGTCCAGTCAATCAACCTCCCATCTGGGTTAAAGATGTGTTTGAGTTACGTCCTGCTCAAGGCACCTCCCCCAGGTTATTTGGCTTGATCAACCAAGAAAAACAACACAATGGCGCTCATGAGACTTTAAAAAAACGAGAACAAGCGATCAAAGACATCGTCAATCATTCGGCACATAAAAAAGGGCAGGCGTACTTCAACCAAATTGCCCAAAGCCTTTGCCAGGTAATAGAAGCTGATTTTGTAGTGATTGGAAAAAACATATCACAAGATCAAAAAATACAAACAATTACAATTAGTACTACCAGTCAACCCATTCCTAACTTTTGTTATGCTTTACGAGGCACCCCTTGCGCTAATGTAACCGGGCAAAGCACTTGTGTATACCCACAAAATGTAGCGAAATTGTTTCCTGAAGATAAAATGCTAACGGAAATGAACATAGAGGGCTATCTGGGAACTCCTATTTTTGACTCTGACGGCAAAAGTCTGGGTATTATCATTGCCTTGTACAAACAAGCAATTGACGATGCCTCTTATATATCCTCTTTGTTTGAATTATTTGCCACACGCATTGGTGCCGAAATGAACCGAATACAATCAGAGGCAAAACTTAGGGAAAGTGAACAACGTTTTCGCCAATATTTTAAAGAAGATAAAGCCATTAAGCTCTTAATTCACCCCGATACGAGCAAGATTGTAGATGCTAATCAAGCAGCCGAAACATTTTATGGCTATAGTTACGAGGAACTTGTACAACTAAAAATCTCTGACTTGAACCTGCTCGATCAAAAAGGAATCATAAAATCATTGCAACAAGCCAAACACCAACAAAAAAACAAGTTTCAATTTAAACACCTCACCAAAGCAGGGCTTGTCAAACATGTAGAAGCCTACTCTAATCCACTGCACATTGACAATACTAACTACTTGCTTGCTACTGTGCACGATATTACTGAGAATGTGCAAAATAAGCTGGAACTGATCAAAGAAAAACAGTTCGTAGACTCTATCATACAATATGCTGCTGAAGGTATCTCTGTATTTCATCAGACCAATCAATATCCTTATGTAAAATTTACAGTATGGAATCAGCAAATGGAAAAAATAACCGGATACACACTCAAGGAAATTAATGCCTTGGGTTGGTATCAAACTATCTTGCCTGACGATACCCCTACTCACATAAGCGGAAGTGTAAGAATGGAACAACTAATGAAGGGCAATAACCTTAGCAATGAGCCTTGGATAATAAAACAGAAAGGTGGGGCGCAAAGAGTCATCTCTATATCCACCAATATCATCAATAAAGCAGATGGAGCTCATATTATGGCTATTATGCAAGACATTAGTGAACAAAAACAAGCGCAGAAGTCTCTAATGGATCGCCAGGCACACATGCAGCTTCTCTATCAAATTACCAGTAATGCCTCTGAGGAAATAAATTTACAGCTACAAAATGCGCTCAAACTTACCACTACATTTTTTAATGCTGAAACCGGAATGGTAAGTTCAATCAACCAGGAAAACTTCATAGTAATCAACAGCTACAGCACCCAAGACGAAATGCAAGTAGGTACGGTTATTCCTGTAGCAGATACATTGTGTAAAGTCACCATGGATAAAGATGATGTATTAATGATTGCCAATACTCAAGACAAAAAATGGGCAGCCATAAAACCTAAAAACACCCAGGTTTTGTCATACATAGGCACAGTGATTCACGTGTTTGGCAAAAAATACGGATCGCTATGTATTACCAGCACTCAGGCTCATACGGGTTACCCAAGTGTAGCTGGAGAATTTATCAACCTATTGGCTCGTTGGATAGGAAACCTCATAGAAAAGCAAATCAAGGAAAAAGATTTACGAGAAAGTGAAGAGCGTTACCGCTCGCTTACCGAATCGGCTCCCATAGGCATTGTATTGCACGCAAAAGGTAAAATTATTTATGCTAATCCATTCAGTAAACAAACCCTTGAAGCCAGTCACCAAGAACAACTATTGAATTTACCTATCCAAAATATTTTGCACCCTGACTCGTTGCAGGTGGCTTCAGAAAGAATAAAAGAGCTATACGCTAAAAAAGGAAACTATGTACCACCAATAGAAGAGAAAATAGTTACCCTCAAAAATAACATCAAATATTGTCTTATTTCAGGCATTTCTATAGAGTATAAAGGGCAACCAGCTATATGCAATGTATTTGCCGACATTAGTGATAGAAAAAAGGTAGAAAAGGAACTGCTCCGAAAGAAAAATCAATTGGAAAAAGTGAACAAAGAGTTGGAAGAGCTCACCTATGTAGCTTCGCACGATCTAAAGGCTCCTTTGGCAAACCTACAGGGGTTAATGATGCTCATAGAAGAAGCTCAAGGGGTAAAGGAAGATAACCTGGATGTTTTCGAGAGAATGCAATTATCAGTCGTGCGTATGCAAAACACCCTCAATAACCTCAATGAAGTAATTGCGCTTAAACAGGAAATGGCTATTCAAAAAGAGTCTATTCGCTTTGAAACACTGTTTACCAACGTTAAAGCCAGTCTGGAAACCCAGATTATGGAAGCAAAAGCCTCTATTACAGCTGATTTTTCTGCCGCTCCATCTGTAGAGTATCCTTTACTTCACCTCAAAAGCATTATGCAAAACTTACTAACCAATGCCATTAAATACCGTGATGCTCATCGTCCACTTTCTATTAGAATACGTACAACTATGCATAATGGGCAAGCATGCCTCATGGTAAAAGACAACGGATTAGGCATAGATTTAAGCAAATCGAAAGACAAACTATTTGGACTATTTAAACGTTTACATGTCCACGTTGAAGGAAAAGGTATAGGTTTATACATACTAAAATCCATCGTTGAATCTCATCGTGGATTCATAGAAGTAACAAGTAAATTAAATCAAGGAACCACATTCAAAATTTATCTGGGAAATGAATAAATCAACGGTTTTATTGGTAGACGACGACGAAATCACTAATTTTTTATGTAAAAAAATGCTGACAGAGCTTGGTTTTCAATCTGTTGAGTCAGCCACTAATGGTCAGGAGGCCATCAAATACCTCCAACATACCTGCCCTGACTTCATATTTTTAGATATAAAAATGCCTGTAATGGATGGGTTTGAATTTTTGGAAGAACTAAAAATATTGGCATTATGCCAGCACACTAAAATAATCATGCTTACTTCTTCATCTCGTGAAAAAGAAATAAAACAAGCTTCGGCATATTCCAATGTTATAGACTTTGTAGTAAAACCACTTACTAAACAAAAAGTGAGTCATATATTTGAGAGTATTGCATAAAAAAACATCTTGTCAGAATTACCTCTGACAGGATGTTTTTATAAGCATACATAAGCTTAATTTTTTTGTGCTTGTTGAGCTGCTGTAGATGAGCTTGCCAATATCCAGTTTGACACAGCAACATACTGTTGTTTATCTTCCTGAAAAACCTCAATTTTATCTTCTGAAGTATTTACCCTAAACTCACATACTACTTTGCCTCTACACCCCGAATACAACCTCATCTTACCAACAAAATAAGGGTTTGCTTCGGCAGGTGACTCATATATGGCATAACGCAAACCACTAGGACAACGGCTAATCATTTGGCGTTTGAGGTTTACTTTATAACGCCTTGCCAACGGTTTCGTTAGGTTTTCGTGTACAAACAAGCGCCCTTTAGAACTCAATTGAACCCGGTCTTTTTTATCAATCAATGTTGTTTTTTTCGCCTTTACTGGTATTTTACCAACGCTACGCGAAATCATTGCTGTGGTAAACAGGACTACCAGTGCCAACGCTGACACCCCTAAAACAGTTTTTTTTATATGCTTCATAATACTTGTAATTTGATATTATAACTTCGATTTGTTAAATAATTGTATATATTTTAGAGACTTTTAGGTGCCAACCTCAGCAAAAACTCGGCTATCAATAAATTGGGCACCCAATTAATCCAGGAAGTAACCACTACTGCCAGCTCTGGGTCCATAGTGGGCAAGCCAAACTGCCCTATACCATAGGTGAGCAAAGGCATGTACAACCTTAGCGTCACCGCAGAAAACACCAATGCATAACTTCGCACCATCCACTTGCGGTGTGCCACAAAGTCACGTTTAATGGCAGTTTGTAAGGCCAAAAAAGTAGTAATAAACCACAACCACGCTAGAATGAAAAAGGCCAGTTGTGCCCAAAAGCCTCCATTGGCAAAAAATGCCATATATAAACCACTGGGGGCAGCCAAAAACAAGATAGTAAAAACATACGCTTTGCCTACCTTTCGGTGAAGTTTTGGATAACGATGACGCAACTTAGGCACAAACTGAAAAGGACCAGTAATCAAACAGACAATACTAGAGGTAATGTGTATATAAAAAGACGCCATCCAAGCGAAGTCTTTGACCAGGCTTCCCTTCCAAAGCAAAAACTCTACATCAGTACGAAAGGAAAAGTAATCGAGTACATTCAAAAACACCATAATGCTCCAGAATACAATCATTAACCATCCCAAACGAAAACCCCAAAGTTGTACTTTATTTTCTATGGCCATATAGTATGTATATATGCTATGGTAAGTTTTATTGGTTTATACGTAAGACAAATAAAAGCGTGGAAGGGAGTAGAAGAAAAAGAGTGTTTTTATAAAAAAATAATCTATCCATTAAGCAACACCTCTAGTAGAGTTACTTCTTCAAAACTTCTCCATGAAGACGCAGCATAACTTTGGTCGTTTCTTTAGCACACTTTATTTTTTGTATTTTGAAAAAGAGCAAAAAAAAACTTCTTTCTTGTATATTTAACAAGAAAGAAGTTATTAGGAAATAACAGTAAATTACGTCGAAAAATTAATCAGTTTTGTCAGTAAAAAACTTGTTGTTACCCAGTATCTCGTTTTCGTCGTTTATGTTATAACGCGATATATTGTTTTCAGAAGAATGTGGTGGCTCTACTAATTTGACTCCACGACGTAAATAAGCCGGTACGTCTATTTTATCTTTAAAGCCTTCGTTCTCAAAATTTTTGCTTAACTTTTTCAGCTTATTGATTCGCTCATCTGCTTGTTTTATCAACTGCTGACGCTTTAGATCAATTTCTGACAAAGGTGGCGATTGAACTGGCGGTTCTTCTTGTTTTTCTATTTCAATTCGTTCAATTTTTGGAGTGTTTATTTCCTCTGATTCATTAGTCAAATCTTTTTTTTTGACGTTAGAAATTGGATCCTCCTCTGAGGCATCATCGTCCAGGTCATAAATGACACGTTGGGGCTCTGATGGCTCTTCTGTTTTGGGCTCTTCTACTTTTTTAGGCGTATTTGTATGGCTGTTGCCATTCAGATTAAATACTACATTTCTCTCTTCTACTTCTTCCTTTACCTTGTTTACTATTGGTGGAGGGGTAGACTCAACTACAGGAGTATTAGCCACTGGAGTAGCAGGAGTGTTTGTTACTGGAGTATTTTGTGCTATTGGTTCAGTTTTTTTGGGTTCCTCAGAAGTCAGCCTCTCTTCACCTTTAAAACCAGTAGCAATGATAGTGACACTGATACTATCGCCCAATGATGGGTCAATACCATTACCAAAAATCAAATCGGCATCTTCGCCTATTTGATCCTGAATATAATCAGTAATGTCGGTTAGCTCATCCATTTGTAACTCCGAGGTTTCACCAGACATAATTGAAAGCAGTACTTTCTGAGAGCCGTGAATACTTCGGTTGTTTAACAATGGAGAATTCAATGCTTCCTGAGCTGCTCTCAACGCACGGCTTTCACCTTCGGTTTTAGCAGAGCCCATCACTGCTGCACCAGAATCGCGCATCACAGTTTTTACATCCTCAAAGTCAACATTGACATAACCTGGCACCGTAATAATTTCAGCAATCCCCTTTGCTGCAGTAGTTAAAATGCTATCTGCCTGAGAGAAAGCTTCACTCATTTTCAGGTTGCCATATATTTCGCGGAGTTTATCATTTGAAATTACCAACACTGTGTCACAATGTTGTTTCAATTGGTTAATTCCGTTTTCTGCATGTTTACGTTTTTTCTTCCCTTCAAAAGCAAATGGAGCTGTTACAATTGCAACAGTTAAAACCCCTAACTCACGAGCAATTTCAGCAATAATAGGTGCCGCACCAGTTCCAGTGCCTCCTCCCATACCCGCTGTAATGAATAGCATACGGGTGCTTAAGCTCAATAAATCTCGAATATCTTCTTTACTTTCTAAAGCTGCTTCTCTGCCTTTTTCAGGATTAGCACCAGCTCCCAAACCTTCGGTAAGTGCGGTGCCAATTTGTAATTTGGCGGGAACAGAACTCAAGGACAGTGCTTGAATGTCTGTGTTACAAACGAAAAACTCTACATCTTTAATACCACGATCGAACATGTGATTCACCGCATTGCTCCCTCCTCCTCCAACACCGATCACTTTAATTATAGAGTTTTCATTGGCAGGAATGTCAAACTTGTAGTTGTTTTGTTCCATACTTTTTAGGGTTATTTGTGCAACTATCTCAAAATGAGAGATTTAGCGCAACCAACTGATAAAAACCTGATTATCAGCTTACTATGTGCCATTTATATACGATAGATCAAATGATTTATTTGATTTAGATCGAAATATAAGCTATTGAACCGAGATAGTCAAATAATTGATAATCTGTTTTTTACAAAGGTTTAAGCCTTTTTTAATGACTTTTTATAATTGGTTGCCTATGGTGAGCCTTCCTTTTTTAGAAGAAACCACCCGACCAAATCTACTTAATAGTTATTTTTTTTATCATCAAAGTCGTCAATTAACAGTCCTTTGGTACGTTCTATGATTTTCCGGAAAAAATCACCCCCAGAAGCTTGTTTTGTTTTTGATTTTGTTTTTGAAGTTGCTGTGTTGTTATTAATCTGCGTTTGATACTTTGTATCCCTATCATCTAAAGCTCTGAAACCAGCCATTACCAGCCCTATGGTAGTTGCATACATTGGGCTCTTGGCAGCTTCTACTTTTGTTTTACCAAGGTACTCATTCGGGTAACCTACCCTTGCATCCATTCCAGTCATAAACTCAAATAGTTGCTTGCAATTTCTCAATTGAGACCCACCACCAGTAATTACAATACCGCCTACCAGCTTATTGAGATAACCAGATTTAATAATCTCTTGGTGAACTGACTCTATGATTTCTTGCATACGCGCCTCGATAATATGCGCAAGATTACGTACGGATATTTCTTTGGGTGAACGCCCCCTCAGACCTGGAATAGACACAAACTCGTTTACATTGGCTTTTTCGGCAATTGCTTTTCCAAATTTTACTTTGAGTTTTTCGGCCTGTCCAGTCATTATTTTACAACCTTCTTTTATATCAGAGGTTATAATATCGCCTCCAAAAGGTATAACGGCGGTATGGCGTATAATATTTTCATAAAATATAGCTACGTCAGAAGTTCCTCCACCAATATCGACCAATACTACCCCAGCTTCACGCTCTTCGTCGGTAAGCACCGACAAGCTGGAAGCTATAGGTTCCAGTATAAGGTTTTCTATTTCAAGTCCGGTACGTTTCACACAACGGTTGATGTTGTTGATGGCGCTGGTTTGGGCTGTAATGATATTGAAATCGGCTTCGAGTTTGATACCTGACATACCTATTGGCTCTTTGATACCAGTCTCAAAGTCAACCGTATAGTCTTGTGGCATCACGTGAATAATCTCGTTACCAGGTGGCGTTACAATACGGTACATGTCGTTGATCAAACGATTGACATCATTGCGAGTTATTTCGTTCTCTGCCGAATCACGGGTAATACTTCCATTCTGCTTCAGGCTTTTGATATGCTGCCCGGCAATACCCACATTTACAATGCGTATATCTATGCCAGAAGTCTGTTCAGCTTCTTCGATAGCTTCTGAGATAGCAGTCACAGTTTTGTCGATATTAATTACTACTCCACGGGTTACCCCTTCTGACGGCGCCTTGCCCATGCCTAGTAATTCTATTTTACCAAATTGGTCTTTTTTACCTACCAGGGCGCATATTTTAGTGCTGCCTATGTCTAATCCTACTACAATTTTATCTTTCATGTCAGTGTTATTCGCAAATTATCTGTTTGTCGAAACGCAAGCTGATCTTACGGTAAGCATTCCAGCCTTTTCGAGGAAGTATTTCTTTATAAAAAACCTTAAATCTATC
The DNA here is from genome assembly GCF_947493425.1 of uncultured Microscilla sp. Classification (GTDB taxonomy): domain Bacteria; phylum Bacteroidota; class Bacteroidia; order Cytophagales; family Microscillaceae; genus Microscilla. Next base: position 15,474 of record NZ_CANLRP010000006.1, read on the forward strand.
AAGTTTGCTTTTCCATTGGTTTAAATTACCAAAGTCAACCACTTGTTTGCCTAATTGTAAATACAATACCATCTCTTGGTTTTTAAGCACATCTACTTGAGCTATTTGTGCTTTAAGAAAGGGATCTTGGTAAATATACCTGATCATTTCAAGTAACTCTTTATCTTGCTTATTGCGTTTGAAATCAAGAGGAGCAGTTCGCTCACTTTGAGTTACCAGCAATACTCTAGCGGTAAATTTTCTTAAAACGTTAAGCACCACCCCATTATTGTCTACATAAACATCTGCCTTGCTTTTTCTTATAAACCGGGCTATGGGGCGTTTCAAGGTAACATCTACAAACAATACTCCCTTCAAATTTCTTGCTATTTGACACTTTTCTACAAATGCGTTCCCCTCTTTGACTCTTTTTTCCAAGGTTTTGATAGAGATATTACTGAAGCTATTATTGAGCACTTTTTCTTTTCCTCCATTGGTCATCAGACGGATGACGTCTTCGGTAGACAAAAAGTAATTATCCGCTTCATTTTCAATATTTATCTGAATATCAGTACATAATCGTCCGTTATGCCTGATCTCGATAAAGCCAAACACTAAGAAAATAACTACAACCCAAAAAGAAATGACAACATTTTTTCTAAATCTTAATTTGCTTTTGGGTATTTGTTTTTTCGTTTTCTTCTTTTTGAATATATTTTTCATTTAACAGTGCTCCAATTTTATCTACCATAGCCCCTATATCTCCGGCTCCTATGGTAAGTACAACTTCGGTATCGTTTTTTTGCAAAAAGTCATAAAGTTCGTTTTTGCCACACAATGTTTTATCTTTTATAGTTACTTTATCCAAAATTAACTGAGAGGTTATCCCTTGAATGGGTTGCTCTCTTGCTGGGTAAATATCAAGCAATACCAGCTGGTCGGTAAGGCTTAAGCTCTTGGCAAATCCATCTAAAAAGTCGCGGGTACGGGTAAATAAATGAGGCTGGAAAATCGCCGTGATCTTTTTGTTTGGGTACATCGCTTTCACTGACTTAAGAAATACCTCTATCTCAGTAGGATGATGTGCATAATCGTCGATGTAAATGATATTTTTATGCTGTAAAATATATTCAAAACGACGCTTTACTCCTTTATACACAGCTAGTGCATCTCTAATTTGTTGAGGGTCAATGCCCAACTCCAGGGCTACGGCTATAGCTACAGTTGCATTAATGATATTGTGATAGCCAGGTACTTTGATTTTTATGTTTTGAATAGTGATGTCTTCTGTATTAAAATCAAAGTAAAATGCCTCAGGGGATACTTGTACATGCTGTGCCTGGCAATCTGCATTTTGTTCTAAAGCAAAACTCTTTGTAATAACTGTATTTGGAAGTAAGTTAGTGCCTAAATGTATTTCTTTTTTTATAAAAAGTCTACCGTTTTCTTTGATTTTTTTGATGAAAGCTACATAAGAATCAAGCACTGAGTCTTCATTGCCATAAATGTCTAAATGGTCTGCATCTACTGAATTAAGCACTGCAATATTGGGGTGCAAATGCAAAAAAGATCGATCATATTCATCAGCTTCCACCACCATAACAGACTCTTTATCAACTGATTGACTTAATATAAGATTAGACTCATATTCCTGAAGTATTCCTCCTAAAAAAGCAGTGCAATTCTTTTTTGCATAATGAATAATATGAGCAATCATAGAAGAGGTAGAGGTTTTTCCGTGAGTTCCGGCAACCGCCACTGTAAACCTGTCTTGTGTAAGAAAACCAAGTACTTCGGCTCTTTTTTTGACTTGAAAATTATACTCTTTGAAATAGTTTAACTGCTTGTGCTCTGCGGGTACAGCAGGTGTATATACTATCAATGTAGTTGCAGGGTGGGTAAATGCCTCTGGAATATGCGCTACATTATCGTCAAAATGTATATCAATGCCTTCTTGCTGAAGTTGAGTAGTTAGTGTAGTAGGGGTGCGATCATAACCAGCTACTTGGTACTGGTGAGCATTGAACCACCTTGCCAAAGCACTCATGCCTATGCCTCCAATACCTATAAAATAGATGTTTTTGATTTGTTCTAACATTATTGATAATAATGAAGCTTATTCGTTAAGCCAGGTTTACTTTAATAAATTTGGCAAAAATAAGTAAAACGGTTTGATTTTTAAATGGTCACACATGCTTTATTTTGTTTTTTTCAAGCAAAAAATTGAGTGTAACACGCTTTTAGACAATATTTTCATCAAAAATGCATCACAGTTAAAATACAAAAACATACATGAGTATTTACTACTGTATAATTTGCTATTTTAGCCTATAAGATAGATGGCAATAAACCAAGAAAAAACATACCCCGCTTACCCTTAAGCACCCATCTTTTGACTCAAACACCTTAAAGCAAGGCACTGATACTATATTTTTCAAAAAAACACCCCATTTTTTCACGACAAAAAAACGCTGTCACCAAATCATCATAAATATAAATCAAGCCATTATTACTTTTTTTTCAAAAAAACACTTCTTTTTATGTTTTATTCAGTAATGAATAATTGTTTACTTTATACTTATACATAAACATCTAACTATCAACAATTTACTTCGGCAATTATTCATAAATGATTACTCCTTTACCAACAAAAAAACGATCAGGTATACACAATAAAAAACTCCGTTTCCCAGAAATGGACTAAAAGCAAGTGCAATTATTTGATTTTTGAAAGGGTTACCCATTACATTTGTAACACCAACGAATAATTGATCAGACATACTATTTACAGTATCTCTAAATTTTATAAATCATACCACCAACCTATTATACTATTTGAACTAAAAGACATTTGTACAATTTGATGAGTACAAGTGGGTATTTTCTTATTAAAAGAGGGACGCTTGATGATCTTGAGCTGACCTTTTAGATAAAGAGAGTTATGGGATTTTTGTCTTTAAGAAACTGTGTTTAAGCATAGCGTGCTAAAGCCTGGATAGTTTGAATAAACTTATCAACTACAATCAATCAAGTAATTATTTAATTTGCTGTTCTTAAATGAATAGTGACAAACATTTATAAGTTTATATTGATGCATATAATTTAATTATTCTTTTACATTTTCAAGTAATTGATGGTTAGTTATGGATCTCGTTAAATTTAAAAACAAAAAATTGTCAAAAAAAGCCTTTAAGCTGGGCAAACTATGGTACACAGATTTATTACCTAACTGGTTATTATAGGTTTTTTTTACTCAAAACGACTGCTAATACTTTATAAAAATTAATTACACAAAATTGATTGCCGGATCATGAGCGCATTATTAACAAATTAGACATTGAACATGAACACATACAGTTTATCATTGCATTACACTTGTACACAAGCACATATCCATCATAGTTGTCTTCCAACTTTTTGGATCACCTACGAAACTGATTCAGGGATTATATAAAAAACCTGCTACTCTTTTGACGTGCCCAACGCTTATTGGGTAGTTTCAGGATAAACTTCATCATAATTTTATAAGCTTCATTCTCACCACATGCTTCAAATGGTTTGTTTTCAAATCATTTGAACAGGATTGTTATATCCATATTTAAATGTTTATACATATTATGTACAAACACTATTTATGCCTTTTGGTACTTTTCCAAACAACTTATGACGCTGATTTGCGAAAAGTGAACAGGAAGTCTACGGAAAATAAAAAAGCCCTGTTTGTTGACGGACAAACAAGGCTTTACAAAGACTTTTAATCTTTTTGTTTCAAAAAACTTAGCAAAATTACACTTTTTATATGAAAAAAAGATGTTTTTTTATAAAAATCATGCTGGCAGTAATTGTGAGTGGACTTTGGTTTCCTCAGCAATTGTTTGCTCAAGCCACAAATTCTTCTTTGGGGGCGGTATTGCACCTCAAAAAGAACAAGTACAATAACTACTTCAATACGGGGGTAAACTTTAATGCCTTGCTCAACAGTGGGCAGGCAAATCAGGCAAGTTTTGAGTTTTGGATCAAAGCCCAAAGTGACAACAATGCCTGGGTACTTACCGACTTACTGAGCGATCAGGAGTCGTTTTCGATGCGGGTGGAAAACAACCACCAATTAAAACTTAATTTAAAAGGTGTTGAGAAAAACATTGACCTCAATGGGCAAATTGGTAAAAATACCTGGCATCACATTGCATTGGTTGCCAACAATGGCACTACTACCCTGTATGTAAATGGCAGAACACGTGGTGTGTTTACCGATCTGGATTTTAGTGCCACTTTAGGGCGTCAATTGTATTTTTATAAAGCCAGAGAAACCGAACTATTTATTACTGAGGTGCGAGCCTGGAACCAAGCACGTACCAAGCAAGATATCTTAAGGTATTGGGCAAAGGTAATTGATAGTAATAAAGCAGATGAATTGGCGCAGCACAAAGCCAAAGGGCTTGGTGTATTACTAAACAAACAAGAGCGGTTTCTCCTTAGCATAGGCATGCTGGGTTGGGTCAATGCTATTGAAGATTCTGAGGTAAAAGGTGGACAAGGAATTGACGCAGTACGTGGAATCAGATTGATGGATCTTAGAACCGATGCTGGACACCCTATTCTTGACTTGGAAGAAATATTTGTGACAGCGTCTAAAGGAGAGTTTAGTGATAAGGTGCAACTTAAATGGAACCATATTGCCAAGGCTACTCGATATACGGTGTCACGCCGCCCACAAACGGGGATTACATTTGTGACTTTGCCTAATGCACCTACTATCAATACCCAACAAGCAGGTGATGAGTTGATTTTTGAAGACAAAGACTTGACAGCTGGCGAACGCTATGTATACAAAGTAGAAGCTTTAGGCGATGATAGTTTTACTACCAGTGGGCAAACTTTGGGCTTTATTTTTTATAATGGGCAAATTTCTGGTAAGGTAGCTACCAACCGTCAAGACCCAGTACAAGATGTAGAAATAACTGCTACATTAAAGGGAGGTGGTTTGCCTGGGCACACGCTCATGTTTGATGCCACCACACCTGCTATAGAAGTTGACAATATAGAAGCCTTAAGAAACCAACCACGTTTTACGATGGAGTTTTGGTATAAAGGTACTGGCAACAATACTGTATTTGCTATGGGCAACTCCAAGATTCAACTTACCAGCAACAAGCTTATAGTAAACAATGCTGACGGTAGCACCTATGCAGAAGGGAATCTTAAGACGCGCGACAATCAATGGCATCACTATGCATTTACTTTTGCGCCTGTGCTTAATGAAGAGCAAAAACCTATAGGGGCAGAAGGTAAACTATACCAGGATGGTGAAGAAATAGCTACGACCGCTAGTGCTTACCAGGCACCTCCAGGTAACGTAAACCGATTTTTGATTGGTGCTCAAAACAATACAGCTTATCAACTAGATGAGTTTAAAGCTTGGAAAGTAGCAAAATCTGCCACGCAGGTGAAACAAACTTATCGCCATGTATTGTCAGGCGAAGAAGATGACCTTCTGTTGTACTATCGTTTTGACGAGGGCAGTGGCAAAGAGGTATATAACTATGCCTTGGCAAATCGTAATGAATACATTGGTAAAAGCCAAACCAAAGGTCAAAATTTGCAATGGAGCACCAACCAACACGCAGGTTTGTATTATGGTACACTGACATCTACATCGGGGGCTTATGTACTCAAAGGGCTCAACTATGGAACTAGTGGTGCAGGTAAAACTTTTAATGTGGTACCCCAAAAGCCTAACCATGAATTTAGAGCTCCTGCTATAGAGGTATTGCTACAAAGAGGGCAAAACATTAGTAAAAGTGATGTGGATTTTACGGATATTTCTCAGTTTACCATTTCGGGAAGAATTGTGTACAAAGAAGGTAATGAGGTATATCCAGTACCCCAAAAGCAACAAATCACTTTAGATAATGGCACTGCCAAAATATTGGGTACGGGCGACAAGGCAAAATCTGATGAGAATGGATTGTTTACGACCAGTGCCTCGCCTGAATTGTTGACTATAGCTGTAAACTCAATTGCAACCAAACGTAGTAACTTGGTGAATCAATCGTTGCGTTTTGATGGAAAAACTGCTTATGCTCAATCTGAGGGAATGATTAGTCATCAAGGTAGTGCTACTTGGTCGTTTTGGGTAAAACCAGCCAGTGCAACCGAAGTATTTGAAGGAGAAGCAACTACTGATGCCTCAACTCAAGAAACCCCTGCCTTGCCTATAGTACAAACTGTATTTCAGTTGGGTAATATCCAACTTGACTTGGAGGATGGCGAGACATTGGTATTGAAAAAAGATGGTGCTGACTTGGTTCGTTCTCCCCAAACCATTGGCAACCAGGCAATGACTTTTTGTGCCATTTCTTATGAGGCAGCTACCCAACAGTTTACACTTTATGTAGGCGAAACTCCTGATGTATCTAACCCTATAGCAGACGTAGACATGACGGGGCGCTTTACGCTGGGAGCCGCCTGGATAAACAATGTTGTTGCTACCCCATTCCGTGGGCATGTAGACCATATAGAATTCCGTACCCGCACATTTGCTCACAACGAGTTTAAGCAAGTTAAAGATGGGGAGTTTATAGCCAATGATGCTCAACATTTACAATTGAGTTACCCAATACTAGCATCTGGCGGCAACAGAGAGCTTAGCCTTACCGCTCAGGCAAAACACCAAGGCTTAAAGTTGGTAGGAGCAGCCCGTGACAATAAAATTGTATCGATCAACCAAGGAAGTTACAAATATAACTATGTAGCGAGCAACCCACGCTATAACCCTAAAGGAGAAGCTTATGAATTGAACCTAACAGGGGTAACTACAGAGTTGGATTTTGAAAATACGACTCGCTATGGGTTTGTGGGCAACTTGATTGTTCCTTGCGACAATAACATTGGCAACCTGAAGGGACGCATTTTCAGAACTGATATTCCAGGGTATGAGAGAAGCTTTAATGCCGACAACTTCAATGGAAATGTGTTGGTGATAGAGGACTTACTTCCAGGGGAGTATCAAGTATACATATTTAGAGAAAATGCCAGTGCAGATGCAAAGCCATTATTACGTTCGCCCGTGTTGAATATTACTCAGGGTTGGGCTGCTTATGACTTTGAGTATCATAATCCTTTAAAAATTGATTATAAGATTTACAATGTAGATGTTATTAGTCGTGTAAAAAACAACAAGACTGAGTTGGGAGGAGAAAGAGGCGAAGAGATAACACCTTTATGTAATGGTAACTATGCTTTGGAAGCTTATAAAAACTATGAAATTGAGCTTACTATATCTGAGCAGTTTAGTAGTGGATTGTGTGAAGTTCCAGAAGTAAATTACACCGTAAGCGGAAGCTTAGGAACACCTTTGCCTAACCAACAGAAAGGCAAAACAGGTAAAAACGGTAAGGCTATTATACGTTTCATGTCTGCAGGACCTAGTTTTAGTGCAGAAGATTATTTGGAAAAAATGCAAATAAGTGCACGAACTTCAAACAGAGATGAAGAAGTGTTTATCAAGTCATACATTAAAGGAACACAACAGCTAACGTCTGATTTTACTATAGAAGAACCAGAGATTCTTCATGTATTGCATGACCCGCCAGGAGATGCTAGTTCTGCCACACTTGCTAAAGGTTCTAAGTTATCTTTTGCGGTAAATACTACTACTGAACTTGGAGTTGAAACTGCTACTACCTTCAAGGCTGGTACAGGAGTAAAAGTAGAGTCAGGTGGTGGATTTGGGGCAATTATTTTAACTGAAACCCTTAAAACAAAAAACCTAGCAGGGGTTACACTAAAAGCCAATAACAATAACAGTTTGACAACCAAAACTTTGTGGACGTTAACACTTGACGAAACATACGCAACATCTGCCAATGGTATAGTAGTTGGTCCAGATGCTGACTTGTTTATTGGTATGGGTAAGGTCATTACTTATGGTGGTGCCCGTAAGTTAGTCATCGATGAAACAACTTGCGAAGCAAGTATCCAGAATATTCCTAGATCGGTAAGACAAGAATTTACTTCACCGTTTTCATTTACAGCACAGCATATCAAAACTACTACTATACCTGGCTTCGATAAGTTAATCGAAGACGAGAATACCAAGGTAGCTAATGGTACTCAAACGAGGGCTGAAGCTGATAAACTCATTGAACAATATAAACATAGAAAAAAGAAGTGGGAAGAGGTTTTAGCTAAAAATTACAAAAAAATTGCAGAAGCGGACAAAAATGAAAAAACGCTTGAGCATGGCTTTAAGGCTGGATTGAACTCACTAGAATACCCCAATAAAGATTTTGCTTTTGCTGGTGGTGGACAAACCTATACGGCTGCACTTACTTGGTCTAAAGATAACAATATTAGTAATAATCACTCATTTGTAGGAAAAATTGGATCAACTATTAAAAACGATTTTACTGTTTTTGGAGTGGCATTCAAAAATGAAGTAGATATTACTGGAATTGTTAGTCAATCAGTAGGTACAGATAACGATAACGGTGAAAGTACTGGTATAACTTTTACATTAGCTGATGATGACCAAGGGGATCAGTTTTACATGCTCATTCGTAGAGATGAAGAGTATAATACTCCTATTTTTAAAACTATAGGTGGTCGTAGTAGTTGCCCCTATGAAAGAGGTACTCAGCCTCGTGAAGGGGTAAGAATAGAAGTACTAAATGGGGCTACCCAAGTAACTCCAGCAGGTACAAAAGCTATTTACAAGTTACATTTAACCAATACTCAAATTTCTGACGATAATAAAGGGAAATCGTATGGTTTGGATGTTTCTCAAACCAGTAATATTACCAATGCTAAAGTAGAAGTAAACGGAAACCCTATACCTACTGGTGGTGTATCTTTCTTTCTGATGCCAGGTGGAAGCACCACTGCAGAACTAACTATTGAGCAAAATAATAGTGGAGGTACTGATTATGAAAACATCGCAGTGAGATTTTATTCTGGTTGTGAGTTTACAGCAGGTACTGTTAGATATACAGCTGATGAACTCTACGAACGCAATGAGGATGGTACAATAAAGAAAAATACCAATGACAAACCTGTTTCACTAGTAAAAATCTTTGATCAGGTATTGTTAAATGCTTATTTCCGCGCACCTTGTGTAAGTAGGTTTGAGATCAATCAACCTACCAAAAACTGGGTAGTCAACAATACCTCGGCTAATCGTTTGAGGCTACGATTTAAGCCAGAAACGGCAAAAGATGATTTCAAAAAGGTAGAGGTAGAGTATGCTAATGAGGGTAATAACAAAGCACAGTTGCTAACTACTTTGAATGTAGCAGAGCTAACCAAAGACAGTGAGGAGTATTATACTGCTTCGTTGGATGTAAGCAGCTTGGTTGATGGTAAATACAGCCTACGCCTGGTGCCTGTATGTGGTGAAGCTGGTACCAACCGAAACAATGTAAGCGAGTGGATAGAAGGTACAATTCAGCGCAATGCACCCGTGATTGCTTCGGTGACCCCTGTAAACAATGGTATTATAAGCAGCGATGGAGTAATATCGGCTACTTATACCGACAAAATCAGTAATGATGGGGTAAACAGCCTGAACATTAATGTAATGGGGGTATTGGCAAACAGTAATTATGAAGCTACTGCAGCACGCTTTACCGAAGCCAACGACCATATTCAAATACCAGACAATGATGCATTGGACATGGAAAGTTACACGGTAGAATTTTGGGTGAAGCCTTTACAGTTTGGTACTACAGTACCTATCATAGAAAAAGGCAATAATTTCCAAGTTTTGCTAAGACATGACGGCTTTATTGATGCTCAACGCATCAGGTCAGACCAATCACTTGCGCTCAATCAGTGGAGTCATGTGGCGGTAAGCTATGACAAAGCCAATAAAAACATGCAGTTCTATGTAAACGGGCATTTGGTAGGCGAAAAAGACTTGAATTTAGTTTCAGAGCCTTTTGGCACCAACGACCAACCTATTACCATAGCTAAGGCTGTGAACGGGCAAGGTTTTAAGGGTAGCCTGGACGAGGTACGTATTTGGAACAAGGCACGTACTTCTAGCCAAATCATTGACAATTACCGCAAAATGTTGTTGGGTAATGAAGAGAACCTGGCTGGGTATTATCGCTTAGATAACAATGCTTTGATTGTAGATGGAACTAAAGAAGGTATCCGCGATTTTACTGGAAACGCATCGGGCACTACTGCTGAGGGTATTGCCTGGATAACCAAACAAGATGCTGCTCCTTTGCAAGTAGAAGCGGTGCCACAAAGTATTCCAGTAACGATTCGTCGCAGCAATGAAAATCAGATTTTGATTACACCTGATTTGGCTGAAAGTGATCTGGAAGGGGCTTACCTAACAGTAAACATTGCCAACAACAAGATCAAAGATTTACTGGGTAACGAGATTGAGGGCAAAAAGTGGAGTTTCAGATATGAGAAAAACCACATTGCGTGGAACCAACGTAACATCGATTTGCAACAGGTTTGGCAACAAGAGAAAAACTTTGCGCTTACCTTGATGAACAATGGAGCCACGGGGGTCACTTATCAATTGACCGATTTGCCCAAATGGATAAAAACACCAGATAAAACTGCTGAACAGGATTACACACTCAATAGTGGGCAAAACGAAAGCATTGGCTTTGTGCTACAGCCTTGGCTAAACGCTGGAGAGCATATTGGAACCATCAAGGCAAAGGTGTTTGATAACGATGGGCGCTTGTTGGGTACTGAGCAGGTAATAGTAAATGTACATGTAAGCTGTAGTGCTCCTGTATACACATTGAATGCGGCTCAATACCGCCATACCATGTTTCTAAATACCAGCTTGCATATCAATGGAGAACGCTCTATGGACGAACGCGATAGGGTAACTGCTTTTGTAATGGGAAGCAATGGACAAGCCGAAGTTCGTGGTACTGGACAAGTACAAAAACAAGGCAACCAGTATACTGTGTCAATGCTTATTCATAGCAACCAAGCAATAGGAGAAGCATTACAATTTAGAGTATGGGATGCCTCAGAGTGCCGTGAATATGGTAGTGTAATTGAAAATTATGCTTTTGGTGATACCAACACCCCAACCCTGACTGTAGGCAACACAATGGTGCGCAGGTTTAATGTGGTGGCAGGTTTTCAGCACGTGACTTTCAACGCCACTAGTTCAGGGAGTAATTACCTTAGCATTGCCCAGATAAAAGGTTTGCCTGCCGGATCTAAAGTATATGCACAGGATGGCAAGGAAGCCAGTTACGATGGAGCAAACTGGTCGGGTAATCTAACCCAACTGTTCCCCACAAAAGCGTATCAAATAGAGTCGCCTGCTGCAGCTCAGGTAGAGCTACAAGGACAAGCAGTGGCATTGAACACTGATATTAAGATAAACCCTGGTACCCAGTGGATTGGCTACTTATCAGATCAAACTTTCCCAGTAGAGGAGGCTTTGTCAGGGTTGAACCTATCTGACTACAGTGAGCTACGTCTGATTGGTCAAATAGGCTTTAGTACTTATGACCCTCAAACCAACAAATGGTCAGGTTCATTGGAGTACTTGACACCTAATATGGGTTATCAGTTGATTACTTTGAGTAGTGGTGCACTCAACTATGCTACTGGTGTGGGGGCAGCAAGTCGTCAATTAAGTAGCCGAGCAACCCAGTACCTTGCCAACAAGCCTATGTATGAAATACGCACTGAGGCAAAAGCCTTGGGAATGCAGGTAAATGCGCTCAAATACCGTTATGCTACCCATGTAATAGGTACTATAACTAATGACGGACAACGCATAGATGCGGCTGACTATATAGTAACTGCACACAAAGCGGGCGAAGTACGTGGGATAGCAGTGCCGCAAATGGTGAATGGTAAGTTGATTTACTTTTTGACGGTACACACCAACGACAAACAGGCGGCTTATGAGGTACGCCTGACGCATAGAAAAACCAAAGCGGTACAGCTACTAGATACTCCGCTCAACTATGCCAGTCAGGTGCAGGGTAGTGTAAAAGCGCCTCACGAGTTTAGAATAAACCGTGTGAATGCTCAGACAAAAGAAGCCAAAGCAGCGTTGTTTGGCGGGTATAAACTCTACCAAAATCAGCCTAACCCGTTTCACGATGTTACCAGCATCAGCTACGAACTGCCTCAGGCAGACAAGGTACGCTTGACAGTGTACAATGCTCAGGGGCAAGTAGTGGCAGTGTTGGCAAAAGGTGACAAGGCTGCGGGTAAACATACTGTACAATGGCAACGCAATGGTTTGCCTAGTGGGGTGTATTTCTATACCCTGACTACCAAAGCAGGCGAGCCCATGACCAAACGATTGGTAATTCACTAAATCTTATGAGACAAAGAGGGGCTGAGAAGTGCCCCTCTTTTTAACCAAAAATACGGTTGCATACAGCAGCAAACGGGCAGGCTTTGCCCTTTTTTAGAACAGACAACATTTAAAACATTATAAAGTTATGAACATTCAAAAAATCATCAAGAACACATTCAAAGCAGGAGCTTTGGCTTTAGCATTGACCAGTAGCGCTCAGGTTTTTGGGCAGTCTGTTCCTCCCAAAGGAGGTAATACATTAGTTCAAAATTCTGAGAAGGAAATACGATGGTTAGCTAATAATGATGGCTCAAATCATAATGAGGGTTTTGGATTTTATGTAGGCAAATACCCTGGTTCCATAGCTTTACGCATAGGACATAGTGGCAATGTAGGTATAGGTGTTTACAATCCTGAATTTCCATTGGTAGTAAATGGAACTGCCAAAACTAATACATTTATTACCAATTGGGTGACAAAAAATGTAAGTAATGGTCACCTTACCCTAGGTGGGTATCCTGGTGCTCCCTTGTCTCGTGGAATGTATATTTTAGGTAATGGCAAAGTTGGAGTAGGCACAACAAACCCTGATGCAAAATTTCATATAGCAGGCGATATGAAAGCTACCAGTGGCTCTTTTAGCAGCAACCTTACCGCTGCCAATGGAACTTTTAACAGTAACCTTACCGCTGCCAAGGGCACCTTTAGTGGTGACCTAAATGCCAGTAATATTATTGCCAACCGAGTACGCCTCAATGTAGGTACTTTTCCCGATTATGTGTTTGCCAAAGACTATGACTTGATGCCCCTGGAGCAAGTAGAGGCTTATATAAAAGCCCACCAACACTTGCCCAAGGTGCCAGCGGCGGCAAAGGTAATCAAAGAAGGCATGGACGTGGGGCAGATCAATGTATTATTGATGGAAAAAGTAGAGGAGTTGACCTTGCATTTGATTGAGCAAAACAAGCAGATGAAGGCAATGCAGCAAAGACTGCAAAAGCTTGAAAAAAAAGCTACTGACAAAAAATAATCATTTTGAACCATTTGCCTTTTGGGCAATAAATTTTAAAAAATTATGAACATTCAAAAAATCATTCAAAATACATTCAAGGCAGGCGCTTTGGCTTTAGCATTGACCAGTAGTGTCCAGGTTTTTGGGCAATCTGTTCCTCCCGAAGGAGGTAAAGAGATTGTGCACAACAGTATAAAGGAAATACGCTGGGTAGCAAATAGCGATGCTTCTAATCACAATGAAGGGTATGGTTTTTATTTGGGCAGTGGTGCCAAAGAGAAGTTAGCCCTGAGAATAGGACATAGTGGCAATGTAGGCATTGGAATAAGAAACCCTACAGCAAAACTGGAAGTAAGCGGAACTGCAAAAGCTGATGTGATCAATGGGCGAGAAATTTTAACAGAACAAATACGCCTCAATGGAAGCATCAGGTCACAATCTACTCCAATTAAATTCAGTGTATCATCAAACGTTCCTGGTCTTAAAGGAACACGTTACATGGTTTTTAACCAAGCAGGTCGCTTAGGAATTGGCACTCAAGAACCTCAAGAAAAACTACATGTTATTGGAAGCATAAAAGCAACCCACGGTTATTTTAACGGCAACTTAACCGCCAACCGAGTGCACCTCAATGTAGGTACTTTTCCCGATTATGTGTTTGCCAAAGGCTATGACCTAATGCCCCTGGAGCAAGTAGAAGCTTATATAAAAGCCCACAAACACTTGCCTAAGGTGCCTGCTGCGGCAAAGGTGATCAAAGAAGGCATGGACGTGGGGCAGATCAATGTATTGTTGATGGAAAAAGTAGAAGAACTGACTTTGCACACCATCGAGCAACACAAGCAAATCAAACAATTGATGCAAGAAGTAAAAGCCTTGAAAACTCAGGTAAATTCTAAAAAATAATTGACTCGAATATTCATTATGAAAAATTATCATAAAATTTTATTAGTCGCTTTATTTTGTTTGGGAGCATCTGGCGCTCAAGCACAAACCAAGCTGTTTAGGTTTGTAAACGACCGTAGTAATCTGGCTATTACCACCAAACCCAATGCAGAAAACCCTCAACATCTGGTAGGCGCGCCTCGCAGCAAGGAGAACAGTTTATCACAGTTTTTTATTGTTTTGCCCGGAGTAAATGGCGGTGTGCACATTAACTCTGCATCCAACCCTCTTTTATATTTGGGACGCAATGCTGAAGGGAATGTTGTGATTGATTCGGGCAAAAATCTCCAAAGTTATTCCTGGTCTATAGATTTTGCTGGCATTGGCTCTAAGAATGGAGCCGTAGGCTATTGTGTATTGTCTGCCCCTGAAGACCATACCAAGATGCTTATGATAGACGCTCAAGGACAGTTTAAGCTGGTGAATGTCACAGGAGGGTTACCGGCTGGACAAGAACCTAACTTCAGGTTTTTGTTAGAGACAAAAGCCGATACATTTTAAAAATTAGTCCATCTTTCTGGCTATGCCCCCCACCCTTGGGTTGGGGGTTTTTATACTCATCTTATATGCTCAATAAAAATTTTGAACTGGCATTCTAAGGAATTGTTCAAAAATAAATTTACACTCTGAAGGGTGATTTTTCGCCTTGATACTTCGTTATTTTTATTGCCCGTAGCGCTGCTATGGGCGCAAAAAATAGCCTCGTCTCAAAACAAAACCTCTACCTCAAGAATGGTAATTTAATTTCTCACCATTCCTAATAATATTTTGATCCTTATGAATTTACGAATTTATCTTTTGTGGGCTGCATTATTTGTGATGCTTGCCGCTTGTTCTGACAATAAAAAAGAAGCTACTGAAGCAATGTTGGATGAAGCTCAGGTAGGGCAACAAATACTTGATTTTTATCATAAATATTCTAGAGGTTATTATGTGGCAATGCAAAATAACCTTGCCGATACAGTAAAGCTATTTAAAACGGCTACCTACGTAAACGCTCACATGGTGACAGAAAAAATGAAAGCAGAAAATACGGGAGTTATTTACATGCCTGATTTATCTTCTTTGAAAATAAAGAGACGTTTGGCTACTATTAAGGTGATGAAACACCAACAACAAAAAAAACAATTGGTATTTGTCAGTATCCAATTCAACAAACAAGGGAAGATTGTTTCTTACAAAGAAGAACAATTGTCTAAAACAACACATCAGGCAAAGGCAACTAAGCCTCACTATAACAAATATAATGGCAAATATGCCTTAAATGAACACAAAACATTGAACATAGTATGGGCTCAGGGCAGTGAGTTGGCGTATGAGGTTATGCTTACTTCGCCCGGTTGTGTGGGGAAGTTTAATGGTAAAGCATTTTTTACAGACCAACATACTGCCATAAGCAACCAAGGAGGAAAATGTAAAATCACCTTTGATTTTAGCACAGCTGGCAAAGTAAAAGTGAGCGAAACAACCAACTGCCGCACCTCGCACACTAAAAATTGCAAGTTTGATGGTGAGTATAATTTAACCAACTAACCACTCCCTCACTTGTAGTAATAGCGTATCAAGGCGTCATAAAAAGCACCTATTTTATATATACAACAATACATAAACTATTGCATATCAAAAAGTTAACTCCTCATAAAGTGGTAATTTCAATAATCCACTGTTAAGTCTTTGTTAAGTAAGAAAACTTGTTGTGCCCAGCGCCAATGTCTAGCTTTGTAATTACAAAACCAAGGTGTATTTTTTCAATATACTTTGATTCAAAATATCAATCAGGTTTATTCTGCTATCAGGCTAACATTATCAAAGTAAATTTTAAATAGTAAAAATTAGAATGAAAAGATTTTTTTTAAGTTTTATCTACATCAGCATAATTGCAAGTGTATTAACTGCTTGCTCAAAAAAGAACGAGGATCCAACACCTGTTGCTTCTGACACTGATAATAGTACAACATTGTCTATCGTATCTATAGAGCCAATGAAGGGTAAGATTGGAGAACAAATAAAAATCACTGTTAATAAAGAAATCAATGGAATTAATGTGAGCTTTAATGGTACCCCAGCCACCAAACTAACTACCAGTAGCGACAAGGTGGTGACGGTAACCATTCCTGAGAATGCCACTACTGGTAAAGTAGTAGTAAAGCAGGAAACAGAAACTGCCACCAGTACCACAGATTTTGAAATAACCCGCCATGCCAATCAATTGGCTAATTTGCCAGGCAAGGCTAGGTCTACCCCTACTACTTTTGCTATTGGCAATAAAATATATGTAGGCATGGGCAAAGCCTCCGATAGTTATTTGAAAGACTTTTGGGTGTATAATGCTGACAACGATGCCTGGACACAAGTGGCTAATTTCCCAGGCGAATCACGCATTCATGCTGTAAGTTTTGTGATAGGTACCAAAGCTTATATAGGAACCGGCGAAGGATCACAAGAAAAAAAGTACAAAGATTTTTGGGTATACGACGCAAACACCGACCAATGGGATCAAGTAGCTGACTTTAAAGGTAAAGCAAGAAATAAAGCCGTAAGTTTTGTGTTGAACGGTCAAGGTTATGTAGGTACAGGTAGTATAGGTTCCGCCACTTTTACAGGTGCAGAAATTACTGGCCCGGCCACCAAAGATTTCTGGAAATACGACCCAGCTTCAGATCAATGGACACAAATTACTGATTTCAAAGGGGCGGAACGGCACGATGCCACCAGTTTTGTTGTAGATAACAAGGCGTATGTAGGTACTGGACGTCAGGCTGATTTTTACAAAGATTTTTGGGCATACGACGCAAACACTGACCAATGGACACAGATTACCGACCTACCAGGTAAAACTCGTATAGGCGCCGTGGGGTTTTCGTTGAGCGGTAAAGGATATGTAGGGCTAGGCATTGATGATTTAAGTGCTGCCGGAACCACTTACGCTGCTGATATGTGGGCATATGACCCTACCACCAAACAGTGGGCAAGTGCAAGCAACCCTGAAAGTGGTGCCAGGGCTTATGCTACTGCATTTGGTCTTCATAACACTGGGTATATCGGGTTGGGCTACAAATTAGGTAAAGGAACTAGCCTTGAATTATGGAAATATACACCTTAAACAGTTAACGAGCTTGTTGAAGTAGTAATTGAAGTTGCGAAGTATAAGCAACAAGCTTCAAGTGACAGTTATATTTGTACCTGAAATATATAAATAACTGGAAGTTAAGCTTTTACAGTTTATATACTGCAACTTGGGTTAGTATATAATCCAGGGCACCCTTCACACGAAGGGTGTCTTTTTAGGTAGTGCTAAAAACAAGTTGATTGATGTGCCATTGATTGGTTAAAGTTCAATGCCCACCCACAAAATATCATCACGTTGGGTAGTACCTTGCATATATTCATCAATACAGTGCTCAAGTCGTTGTTTTTGTTGGTTAAAGGGCAAAGCAGCACAAGATTTTAAAACCACATGTAGGCGACGGGTTCCAAAGGTTTGACGGAAAACATTGTTTTGATCCTGTAAACCATCAGAGCCAGCATAAAGCAATGTACCTGGTGGAAACACCATTTCTTTATTGGTAAATGATTTATTTGCTCCTCTCATACCACCTATCGACTTACGATCTCCTTGGATCATTTCTAATGCTGTAGTGCCAGGCAACACATAATATAAGTGGTTTTTGGCTCCCGAAAATATCAGTTTAGTACTCCCATCGTTTTTCTCAGTCAAGCTACACAAAACAGCATCCATTCCCATACTCCATTTAGCATCTATATATTGTTGAAGTACCTGATTAATCTCTTGGTGCAATCGCTCAAATACACCTGCCGGATCGGTTAGCCCTTCCTGAAAAATAATTTTATCTAACAAATTAATCCCAATCAAACTCATAAATGCACCAGGTATCCCATGTCCTACACAGTCTGCCACTACCATCAATCTTTGCTCATTGATTCTTTTTATCCAATAAAAATCTCCTGATACAATATTTTTAGGGCGATACACCACAAAATGCTTTTTGAACACTTGTGCCAAATCTTTTTCAAATGGTAATAAAGCAAGTTGAATATTTCGTGCTGCCCTTACACTTCCTTCTGTATTATATTTATATTCCATCAGTGCCTTATTTTGTTGCTCTATATGATCATGTTGGGCAGTAATTTCGTCTTGGGTTTGACGGAGCTCTTCATTGAGTACTACCAGTTCATCTTTTTGTTTCACTAACTGGCCATTCAGCTGTTTTTGTATTTGACGGCTTCTAAAAACGAATGTGCTAATGATCATCAGCACCAACACTCCTGCCAACGCACTGAATAAGTACCAGCGTTCTTGCACGAGTTTTTTTTCGTTATCCATCCTGATTTTTTGTTCTTTGACTTTCTGTTGCATTTTAAGAAATGCTTGTTTTTTATCAAAAGCGTAGCTTAGTTCCAGGCGGGTAATTTCTTTAGTTTTCGAGTCATTCACCAAAGAGTCTTTAGTTTGGGTATGCAACAAGTAGTATTTTAAGGCTAACTGATAATGAGCCAATTGTTGATGGCTTTGAAATAAAATATGGCTTAGGTGACTTACTTCATCCCTTCTATTAAGTTGTTGCGCAATAGTTAAACCTTGCTTTGCTACAAAGATGGTTTTTTCATACGCTTTTTGGGCATAATATACCCAAGCCAAATGTAAGTAAGTACGCATTTTACCAAGCTTATCTTTATTTTTTTCTGGAACAGCATACCCTTGTTGAATATACACCAGTGCTGAGTCTGGTTGGTTAAGTTTGAAAAAAGTATAACCAACATTGTTATAATAAAGTGCTCTGTTAAGTTTCAGCTGTTGTGCAAGGTGTAATGATTTTTTGCAGTAAAAAAGCCCTTTGGTATATTGCTTCAGTTTATTATAAACAACTCCCAGATTGGTATAACACGAAACAATCCCTTTATAATTCTGGATTTTTCTTCTTATTTGTAAAGATTTTAGATAATATGTGATTGCTTTGTTGTATTCTCCCTGCCTTTTAAATATAATACCAATGTTGTTATAAGAAACCCCTAATAACCTTAAGTCCTGAATTTTCTCTTGAATAATGAGCCCTTGTTGGTAATAGTCGAGCGCCTTTGGGTAGTTGCCCAGTGCTTTTTCTATATTTCCTAAGTTATTATAAACACTAGATATTCCCCGCTCATTTTTGATGCTTTGATATAATTGCAACGCTTGGCGGTAATGCTGCAATGCTCTTGCATAATCTGCCTTAAAAAACCAGGAGTTTCCCAGGTTATTTTCGGCATTCGCGTGCCAATACGCTTGTTTTAATTTTTGAGCAAGTTGCTTCTCTCTTAAGGCAAAAAATCTAACAGTATCTGACGAAATTTTAAAGTAAGCTTTAGAAAGTTCATTCAATAAGTGTAGTCGATGGGTATCGGGTTTGCTTGCCAGAAGAAGCGTTTTCAGGCTGTCTATCTGAGAATTTTGTGCTTTTAACTTATACAAAGGTAGAAATAAACAAATCAAACAAACCGTCCATATATAGCCAGAAATTGTGCACATTATCTTAAAAGTTGGTGTAGGATTTATCGAAAAGGTTTATTCTAAATATAGCATATTGTTATAAAAACAGGCAAGTTAAAGCCATAAATTATACTGTTTTTTTAATAAACCAAACCCTTCAGCACCACATTGGCCATGGAGTGTTATATTGAGTTTTATTTGAATGTCAAACAATATAGACTCTTCATCAAATAAAAACATTGTTTAGACCTCTGTAACAAATAATACAAACAGATGTATAAAAACAGGTAAATTATTGACTTTCAGCATAATAGCAGGTATTTTTGTTCATATAATGACTATTGATTACCACTACTCTAACCAGGTTTCACTTCGCTGAGTTCGGCGAAGTGAAACTGCCCCGATGATTCAGGGTTTAAAAACAGCTTATGCTTTTTTCGGCTTCCTTTGCCCCCAGTTACTTACTTATCGAATCTAAAGCAGTTATGAATATTAATGAAGATACTCACCCTCAGAAAAAGCAACGTTTATTCATTACCTTTTTTTGTTGCATTTGCTTTTCCTTACTAACTATTTCTTCCAAAGCTCAAACGCCACAAATTGACCAATGGAAGGCTACTTTAAACACCCAAATAACTGATAGCATACGCTTGCAGGTACTGGACAAACTTTGTTATGCTTACTATAACAAGTCGCCTGACTCTATCCGTTTTTTTGCACAACAAGCCTTGCCAATTGCTCAAAAGCTACCCTCCAAACTAACAACTGCCAAAATCAAAAATCACTTTGGCGCATCTTATTTTTTTCAGGCAAAATACGACAAAGCTGAGAAATATTACCAAGAGTCTCTGAGCCTATTTAGAGACATACCTCACGACTTGGGCACATCGGTAGCATACAATAACCTGGCAAACATTTATAAACAACAAGGAGCTTATACCAAAGCTATTTCTTATTATCAACAAGGGTTGGCTATTCAGGAAAAAGCCAATAACTCACGTCTAATGAGTGTTTCTTATACCAACATAGCTACTATATATCGGTTCCAAAAAAATTACCCAAAAGCATTGGAGTACCACAAGAAATCGCTTGGCCTAAAAAAAAATATCAATAGCCAACGTGGTATGGCCATTGTGTTTACTAATATAGGATGGTTATATTGTGAAATGGGCAAGCCTTCCTTAGGCTTAGAGTATTTGAAGAAAGCATTGGCAATTTCTCAACAAATCAAGCTAAAAAATCCTCTCATATTCAATAACCTAAGTTATACTTACCAGAAACTGAACCAGTTAGATTCAGCTTTTTTGTATGCTCAAAAGGGGCTAAGTATGGCAAGAGATATTGATGATATCAAAGGAAAGACACTTGCCAAGCTTAATTTAGCTCACATATACTTTACTCGCCAAAAGTACGTCTCTGCGATTAAACAGGCAGAAGAAGCACTTACACTTGCTCAACAAAATAAGCGGTTGATCTCGATAAAAAACATAAGCGAGGTATTGTTTAAATGCCATGTGAAATTGGGTAACTACAAAAAAGCCATTGATGCACGCACTCTATTGATTCAAGCAAAAGATTCGTTGTTTAACATAAACAAAAACAAGCAACTGATAGAAATAGAAACTCGCTATGAAACCCAAAAGAAAGAGCAGGAAATTAAATTGAAAAACAACCAGATAACACTATTAAAAAAAGAAAAACAACATGAGGTGCTCCTCAAATATACTTTTATAGGTGCTTTTATAAGCTTATTTTTCTTAGGTAGTTTGTTGGTTATGTTTTTACGATTAAGGGTAAGTAAAAACAAACAGTTGATTATACAAAATCAACAACTGCATGAGGCAGAAACAAGGCTGACACAGGCGAAGCTAAACGAAAAAAGGCTACTTGCCGAAACACTTAAAAAAGAACTGGAAATAAAACAACAACAGCTTGCCTCAAAGGCATTACATATTATTCAGAAAAACGAAATTCTTGAAAAAGTAAAAGAAAGCATACAATCTCTAAAAAAAGATAATAAAGTAAATGTTACCCAACTTGCCCGCTTGGTTGACTCTGGTATTCAAATAGATAAAGATTGGAATAACTTTTTTGCGCTATTTCTGGAAGTACATCAAGGTTTCTTTGATAAGCTACAAGGTATTTCGGACGAATTAAGTGACACAGAGTTGCGTTTATGTGCTTTGGTTAAGTTAAAGTTTACCTCCAAAGAAATTGCGTCTATTTTAGGAATCACGCATGGCAGTACTTCAGTTGCTCGCCATCGAATCCGCAAGAAACTTTCTATACCATCAGACGAGAAACTTGCCAACTTTATTGCTGATTTGTAATGTATCTCAAACAAGTAAATATTGATTTTGCAACATCTGCATATAGTTTGTCTTGTTAAAAAATCATTCATACTCTCACAAAAAACCAACTCTACTTTAGATATACAAAACCCATAAAATACTATATATCAAATACTTATAACTCAAAAAACAAAGACTAATATATTTACCTGTTAAGCCCTTGTTAAGTGCGAAAATTTGCCCCAGCAACTAACAAGTCTTACTTTTGTACTAATTAACTCACAGGAAAATCTACACCAAATATTTTCCTCCTTCAACAGTATATCATAACACTTACTCACTACAACCATCTGATTATATTATGTATCCTATTGCAAATTATATCTCGTTCCTAGCCGCGTTCATGGGGCTATTCTTAAGTATTCATTTTTTTAGATGCAAAAAATACCCTCGTGCATCATTCCTTGGAGTAGCTATTCTGGGGGTTTCGTTTGAGCTCATTATATGGTTATTCAAGCAATCATCCCCTACCGCCTATTTTTTGTCTTTTGGCAATATTTTTTTACACGGTCCTTTTTTCCTATTCTTTATAACTTCACTATACAGGAAAATACCAACACTCCATTATTTTATGCTTAGCATTTGGGGAGTTGATTTTATTTATAAAATATACTGGTTGCTGCAACCTTTTCAAGAGCAACAACTTTACCTCAACTCGCCTGACTTTAGCTTGTATACTCAAATATTTAAAATAGCAGGCTACGTAATGGCTATTACTATTTGCCTTATTTCCTGGCAACAACTCAACAACTACACCCAACGGAACATGCGTTACCCTGTATGGGTTAAGCAACTTGTAAAAATTTTGCTCTGCTTACATATCATTTGGATCATGAACGATATATTAAAAGCAGTATATCCATCAAATGTCTTATCGGCTAACATGTCTATTATTTCTGCCACCTATATACTTATGACCTTGTGTTGGATAGGTCTCAGTACTCTAAAAAACACGTTTGTAATTGAGAGGAAGACTGAAGTTATTCACCCAAAAACTATGGAGGCATACAAGGCGTTAGAAATGTTTATGGAAAGACACAAAGCTTATAAAAAAAATGATCTTACGCTAAAGTGGCTTTCTCAAGAGTTAGGAATCAGGTACAAAACTTTGACTCAGGCTATCAGAGAACAAGAATACAAAAACTTTTATACTTATATCAATCATTTGAGACTACAGGAATTTAAGCGGTTACTGACTTTGGAAGAAAGCAAAAAACTAAGTCTAGAAGGTTTGGCAAAACAGGCAGGGTTTGGCTCCAAAACAACTTTTTATGCTTTTTTTAAACAAGAAGAAGGTACAACACCTAAAAAATACCAACGCCAAATGCTCTTGCAAAAAAGAGCTGCCTAAGCTGCTTTAAATAATTTACCAGATAGAGAGGTATTCACACTATCTCTCTACTCTTACTAAAATGGAAAAAACAACTTGCTTCACCAAATATTACTTCTGATTGAGACACTTCTTCAAAAACTTATTTTTTAGGGAGCTGCCACTATCACCATAGTGTTGCTACTATGCTTTTTTTTTGCTAAACTCTGGTTGGTTTATCATAGAAAATCTTCTTGTCACTCAACAAAAGCACTAATTTTTGCAAACATTCAAAAAGTCGGGACGAGTTCATTGAAAAACCAGTAAATATTTAGTATCATCAAACACTAAATATTGGCTTAGTTAGCACTTGACAATGAAATATACCACCACACAACAAATAGTTAACATCATATTTGAGGGATTTGAAAAGTATTTTGAAGGCTTTAGGCAAATCACACAATCTGTAGAAGGTGATTTTAAGCAAGAAAACTATCAAAAAATTCAAGGTGTTGCTTCTCAAAGACAAGGTTTGTACAACCAAACCTTACAATCTGTGTTAGACAAGATATTAAACATCCGTCCAACGTTAGAAAATAATCAAAGTGATTGGGCTTATCTTAAGCAAGAGTACTCAGTCACGGTTCAGAACCATTCGGCAGGCGAAATAGCCGAAACTTTTTTTAACTCTATATACGGCCGTTTGTACAATTATCGTCACTTGAACAATGAATACTTATTTGTTAGCAAAAGTTATTACAAGCACCGCGTGACTAAAGGCGGAGCATCTGCTATTTATCATACCTATCAAATACATGATAACCGTCTGTTTGAAACTATTCATCAACTTCTACTGGATTTTAATTTTGACTATGAAAACCTTGACCGGGATGTAGGTTTAATTACAGCCACATTGCAACAAAGGGTTTCACCTCGCTTTTTAAAGTCTCATACTATCACTATAGAAGTCCTCAAGTCGGTATTTTACCGTAATAAAAGGGGGTATATTATAGGCAAACTTCAGGTACAAGGTATATTAATGCCTTTTGTATTGCCCCTACTGAGTGTAGAGAGAAAAGCAATTATCGAAACTTTGATCACCAACCCCAATAGCTTAAGCATTGTATTTAGCTTTGCACACACTTGTTTTTTGGTAGACACCCCTGCTCCTTCTTTATTGATTGAGTTTTTGCAAGTGTTACTGCCCTCCAAGCTCACTGCTGAGCTGTATAGTTCCATAGGTTTTGACAATCACTGTAAAACGGTTTTAATCCGTCAGTTAAATGTGCATATCAAAAAAGCACCCGATGAAATGGTGCTTTGGCAAAACCAAACGAGTACCTCTATGACTACTTTTACCTTGCCCTCTTTTAATATGGTATTCAAGGTGTTACACGATCAAACAAGCGCTTCCGACAAAGAAGCAGCTATAAAAGATAAATACCGGACACTTTCTCAAAAAAATCGGGTAGGACGAATGACTCAGGCACTGGAGTTTTACAATTTTATATTTCCTAAAGACATTATGTCTGCTCAGGTTTTAGAGCACCTTCGCATACATGCTCCTTCTCAGGTAAAAATAACCGGAAAAAACCAAATATCCATTGCCTACCTATTGGTCGAAAGACGAATGGTGTCACTAAATCTTTTCTTGCAAAAAGCCAATGTAATGGCACGCAAACTGGTGATGCAAGACTATGGCCTGGCAATCAAACAACTCGCCTTGGCAAATATCTTACCTGCCAATTTATCGCTCAACTGTTTTGGAGTATCGCAACATAGCCGGGTAATATGCTACGACTATGAGCAGTTGGGGTGGTTGAGTGATGTCCAACCTGAAGGTATACACTACCTTATCCAACAAATACAAGCAATACTAAAGAATGATCCAGAACTTAAGGAAGCATTGACAGAGAAACACCCCGATTTATTAGACAAAGAATATTGGAAGCAATTACAAATTAGAGTAAAGTCAGGAGAAATAGCAGATGTACCTCCTTATGAAAAAGGGTTACCGGTTGATAATAAAACAGATATGTATAGTTTTTAGTAGTAAAAAATAACAAAAACTATTATTTTGTTAAGTAAAAACCTGCTTTGATTTTGATTTTTGTTGCTCTATATTTGAATACTTGTCACATAAAATATGCTTGCCTACGAAATTATTGTAGGCAATAATTAAGACATTTCCAATAATGATGAACTGATTGATAAAGTTTTATCAATCAGATGTATTTCTGTAGTATATCAGCAGCACAAACACCTGTAATACTTGTTACGGATGTTTTGTTAGTCTAAACAAAATTTATAATCGATGCCTTCAAATACATAAATTCTGTATTTTAAAAATGGTATAAAACTCTGATGAAAGTAGCTGAGATAAAATCAAACCTTGAAATTATTTGGATGAACTTTGACCAGTACAAAGATCAAATTTATGCTTTAAGAAAAGCAGTATTTGTCGATGGTCAAGGGCTAGAAGATTACCTCATGCAGTCGCCCTATGACAATCAAGGGCTCCACCTTGGTGCTTTTCATAATAATAGACTGGTTTCTTCGCTCTCGGCATATATTTTTCCCCCACAGGGTAAAATTTTCGAAGAATTTGAATTGCCTGCCGCCAAAAGACGTATTGTTCAGTTTTCGCGCCGGGTTGAACTCCCAGAATACCGAGGTTCTCGTTTGGCAGAATTTCTGGCATCTATTGCCTGGAAAAAAATTTTTGAAACCATTCACCCTGAATATTTTGTCGTAGGCTTAAGCGATACACATAGCAGGCTTCGTCTCTATTATAAAACATTTGGCTTTAGTTCTTACAAAACTGTAGAGACTACACATGGTCAGCGTCACATCTTACTGGCTAAGGGAGAGGATGTGTTGAAATCAGCTTATATAAGGGTAAAAAAGTATGTGCAATCATTGACATCGAGGTATGAACTACCTCCCCCTTCTTTATTGCGTTTTCTTGAAGAAATCGATCATATGGACTACTTGATTTTGGGGGAATTAAAAAAAGAAAACCTTTATATCGACTCTTTATTATTTAAAGATGAGTTACCCAGGCTCATAGCACAAGCACGTTTGCTTTACCTCATTCAAGAGCCCGTATTTAATAAAATAAACCATTTGCCACCGCCGCCTGGAACCTTTCTGGACATAGGGTGTGGTCCTGGAGTTTACTTATCTGCCATTGCCCAAAACGAGCATTTCAAAGGATACGATTTTGTAGGGATGGATATATCAAAAGATATGATTACTTACTCATCGTTATCATACCCTAATATTCGCTGGATACAAGGCAACGCTTATGACACAGGGTTTGCAGACAACAGTGTAAGTGTAGTACACGCCGGCTTTTTATTTATTCATTTAAGTAATCCAGAGTTGGCATTAATGGAAATATATCGGATATTGAAACCTGGGGGTGCTTTGTATGTGATGGATGTAAACGACTCTACTTTTGAAGGACCCAAACTGATCAAGCGGATGGTTCAAAAACACAAGGATATTTATGAAGGTAACCGGGATATTTTGAATGATTTACCCACGTTGGCTCAAAACCAACACCTTAAACTTGTGCAAGAGCATTCTATTACTGCCAAAAATACAGGACAAGAAAACGAGGTAAAAGTTCAAGAAAATGTCACAGAATTGGGGCGCATGTATATGTGGGCTATGTATGTGTTTATTGCTCAACGCGAAGAAGTAGTGGAATATTACCAAAAAGCTGAAGAACATTATTTTAAAAACCCTTGTCAAATAAGCGTACAAGTACAAACCCAAATTTATAAAAAGGAAGAATAGCCAAAAGTAAGTTTGATACAATATGGTGAAGGAATCTCAAAAAAATAAAGACGCTCTTCATGAAGCAAGTCTGATACTTCAGGCACCTTACAAAAACACCAAAAAGAAAATTCTGGTGGCTGTAAACCTGTCTTTAGTAATCATTACGTCGCTTCACCTGGCTATTCAACTCATTTCGTTTGGGCATTTACCCGAACCTGCCCGCGATATGATTATGATACCGCTCACAATTGGCATCCATGCTTTTTCGGCATACCACCATAGTCGTTTGCTCGCAGGCAAAACCAACCAGCCTCGCTGGGTATCTCAGGTAAGCACTTGGGCTTCACTGATCACACTTCAGCTTTTTGCACTTGCCACCGTACATGTAAACATTAATACTGCTACCAGCCTTATTGTAGACTCTGCTTTTTCTATCATTTTGGTATTTATCACTGGTACAGTTATCAACCGAAACGCCGCTACTGTGTGGCTGGTCATTTCACTGATTAGTTTTTTTATCGCTTATGGAAACCGGGGAAGCTCATTTGAGTATCACCTCATGACCCAGCAAGAGGTGAAAGAATATAAACAAAACCTGAAATCACCCAATAGAAAGGTTCGCCAGGCTGCCCGAAAACGGCAAGAGATAGTGAAAAAAGAAAAAATAGAACCGCTCAGCATTAAGCTTTACCTCAGCGTATGCCTTATATTTTTACTTTTAGCCTTTTTGCCTACTTTTTTTCAGGCAAGTATGATCGGGCAAGTACTCAAAACTATTCCCAGGGCAATAGAAAAAATAGAACTGGCAGCTGACGAGAAAAACCTTTTGAAGAAAGAGAACGTCCGAATGTCTATGGAGCTGGATATAGCTAAGCACATTCAAAAGATGGTACTCCCTCGTGAAGAAGAGTTTATGGCTTTTAAGGGATTAGAAATAGGTGCCAGAATGGACACAGCTACCGAAGTAGGCGGGGACTTTTATGAAGTACTGCCACAAAAAGATGGCAGCATATATTTTGGTATAGGTGATGTAACAGATCATGGGCTACAATCAGGGGTTGTCATGCTGATGACACAAGCAGCCTTTAGAGCCACGCTTGATAACAGTGATATAGACATTACTTCTGCTTTGAACCAGATTAACTCTATTTTACACCAAAATATTAGCCGAATGAAAGATCAGCGCAACCTGACGCTTTCATTATTGCACTACCACAATGGTACAGTAAGCATGACTGGGCAACACGAAACAGTCATCTTGTTAAGAAGCAAAGAGGATTTTGCTGAGCAAATAGATACGATGGATCTTGGCTTGTATGTGGGGTTAATTGATGATTTTTCTGACCATGTACAAGAATCAAGTTTTGACCTGGAAACAGGAGATATTATGCTACTGTATACTGATGGAGCTACCGAAGCTTTGAACAGCGCTGACCGTGAATTTGGAATACAGGGACTTATGCAAGCACTGGAAAGGCATAGGCACCACCCTTCGCAGCAAATTGTTAATAACATCATAGATGAAATATATGAATATACGGGTAAGACTGACCCAGAAGATGACATTACTATTGTGGTAGTAAGACGCACTGCCTAAACTCCATAAACTGATCAATAGAATATGAACAATCTTATTTTAGGCGATTTTGACTTTATTCCAAGCCACCTACCAGCAGAAGGAGGGCTTAACATTATGATCAACCCCATTGATCTAATGACTAGTTGGAAGCGATGTGGTGCACTGGCAAATTTCGTAGCGTCTTTTTACTCCGACGAAAGAGATTTTGGTAAAAAGCTAGATGCCAACCTTATTTCTACTATTTTTAACGAGTTAATGGAAAACGCTGCCAAATACTCAGATAAAAGGGATGCACTTATTACTGTAAATACAAAGCTGTATAATAATATACTGAAGATGGAGGTAGAAAATTATGCCCGTCAACGGCATTTTGACTCTCTGAAAAACCATTTTGAGAAGTTGGTCAACGCTAAAGATTTGGATGATTTATATGTCCAACAAATGCAGCAAAACATAGAAAAAGAACAAGAGTCAGGCATTGGGCTATTACTATTGCTCAAAGATTACCCGGTTAAGCTTGGGATACGGTTTGAAGAAATAGATGAGAATATGTACAAAATAACGGTTCAGGTATATCACTTTATAGAACCCAGTTAATGTAAACTAATCGGTTAGGTAGCAAAATTTGTAAAAGATTGTTTACACTATTATAAAACTAATTGATCAGTACTTAGTTTTGTACTCCATACCAGTGTATGGTAATGTGTCCTTGGTTTTTACCTAATAATTTTTCACACCCTGCCTAAGCAGGAAAAAAAATCACAAAAATGGAATTAGCTATCGAGAATGCCTCATTTACATTTGACAAAGACAAAGCCACGCTCAGTATAGAAGGAGCTTTACGTTTATCAGGAGTACAAAAATACAAAGAAGAAGGTTTTTTTGATTTTCTGAAAGATGCCGTAAAAAATTGTGAAACAACACTTAATTTAGACCTTACCAAACTACAATACCTTAATAGCTCTGGAGTAACCGCATTTAGCCGTTTTATTCTGGAAATAAAAAAAGAAGCCATGAACCCTATCAAAGTTACAGGTAGTTCAGAGATTTCGTGGCAAAAAAAAACATTGCCTAATTTTCCTAAACTGTGGAATCAAATCATACTTGACTTCCAGTAAACTGCTTTACATTTCTCTAAAGTCATATTATGCTAAGATTAAAGTGATTACCTGCGGTGAGCTCGTCACAGCAAGCTGCCCCAATGAATCGGGATTTATAAATAGACTCGGTTTTAAGATTTACAGGATTAGCTGAAGCAGGGCTCAGCAAAGCTACCCCAATGAATCGGGATTTAGAAATAGACTCGGGTGATTAATGTTGGTATTCAGACAATTGGTCAAAATATGTCCCAAAAACCATTTTTGTTTAAGTATAACTCTTTGTAGACTTCTTCTAGCTCCTCAACCTTCCCACAGGCTCGCTCAACGCTTCTCAAGTGTTGCCGCTCCAATTGAAAACTCCGATATTTTCGGGGAGGAGAGGAACTTCTTCATCGCCGAAGAATTTCCCTCCTTTAGAGACAACAACATCCAGTGGATTAGACCATTGAAATTTAATATTTGCGTCAAATATTTTAAAACCTATAATAAAGAGAAGTCTACCCATATCTGGCAGGCTGTCAGGTATAAAACGCTACTTTATTAAAAGTCTACCGACTGCACTATTAACTTGCCCCTATTGACAAGTACTACTTGGTGTACCCCCTATTTTTTTTGCTGAAACTGTCTCACAATACTAGGCTTGGTTACTTTGCCCATGGCATTGCGAGGAAGGTTGTTTACCACCATCATAGCTGTCGGAATTTTGTACTTAGACAAAAACTCTTGCGCCCATTCACGCAACTCATCGAGCGTAATAGGTTTTTTTCGACCTTGGGCAACAACAGCCACTGATACTTGCTCGCCCCATTGGTCACTGGGTACACCTACTACGGCTACTTCGGCTATTTTGGGGTGCTTACGCAAAACTTCTTCTACTTCCAAAGCCGAAATTTTGTAGCCACCACTTTTGATAATATCTACTGAGCTGCGCCCCAAAATACGGTAATACCCATCTTTGTCACGTACCGCAATGTCGCCAGTACAAAACCAGCCATCATCATAACAACCCTTGGTGGCTACCTCTTTGCCCCAATACTCTAAAAACAATGAAGGACTTTTTACCCTGATTTCTCCCATATCATCTGGTCCGGTAATCAACTCCCCATCTTCGCCTATCAGCTGTACCTCTACGCCTGGCAAAGGTCTGCCAATATAACCAGGTTTCCGTTCGCCCAACAAAGGGTTAGAGATTGCCATTCCTATTTCCGTCATTCCATAACGTTCGAGCAAAGTTTGCCCACTGATCTCCTTCCACTTTAGCAACACACTCACTGGCAAAGCTGCCGATCCTGACACCATCAAGCGCATGCTCTTGAGTCCTTCCGACATAGCTGTTTTTTGGGTGCGGTCTGCCTTGTTCCAAAACTCAATCAAGCGATTATATACCGTAGGCACTGCCATAAACAAAGTAAGTTCACCTTGGGTAAACCTGTCCCACACCTTTTGCGCGTCAAACTTAGACATCATCTCGCAACGGGCTCCCGACCATAACGCACAGTACAAAATATTGACAATGCCGTGTACATGGTGCAAAGGCAAGGTATGTAAAATAACGTCGTGTTCGGTCCAGCCCCAGGCAGTAGTAAGACTAGTGATTTGTGCCTTGATTATTTCGTGGGTAGTTACTACTCCTTTGGGTCGGTTGGTAGTACCACTGGTATAAATAATCAGGGCACGGCGGCTGGCAGGTACTTCGGGGAGCTTGGCAGGAGCCACAGATTGTTTGGGTAAGGCTTCTACATTACTTATCAGCAAGTGGCGCGATTGACTATTTTGTGCCAAAGGCGCCAAAAAATCTTGGTAAAGATGGGTGGTCAATATTACCTCTGCCTGCGTGTCATCCAATATGTATTCAATCTCTGGTATAGGGTGCGATATGCCCAAAGGTACTGCTATGCCACCCGCCTGCCATATACCCCATTGAATAGCCGCATAATAAAAGTTAGGCATTGCCATAAAAGCCACCCTTGTTTCGTTTAGGTCGGTTTTGCCCGTTTGTTCCAGCAAGTGTTGGGCAATCACTGCTGACACCTCCAGCAATTGTTCATAAGTATAAGTGCCATTTTCATCGATAATAGCAACTTTATTTTTATATTGATATGCTTGATTGATGAGGGGAATCAAAGAATTCATCTGAATGATTGGTTACGTTTACAAAGAATTGCAGATTAAATAAATAATAGTGTGATAATAAACTATAAAATATACGAAGCCAAGTAGCAAAAGTGAAAACGCTTGCTATTGAACAAGTTGTCGAGTGTAGTAATAGCACACTATCACCCCTTATTTTTTCGTAAAATCAAAGTTAATCGTATTTTTGAAAACACACCAAAAAACCACTATAAATGCAGGAGTTAACCTTAGAAGAGCGTGATATTTACCGAGCCATTGGCGAATTGGCTTATGTAATTGCCACAGTAGATAATGTATTGTCGAAGAGCGAAAAAGTTGTGTTTACCGAAGCTGTCAAAGAAGATTTGGGACGCAATAGCTGGTTGGCACTAGACAGGTTTGAACAGCTGGAAAACGAACAGATAGACCACAATCTGGATGCTACCTACAACCGGGTACTTTTTGTCATACGCAAAAATAAAGATGTATTGACCGAAGACCACATCGAAAAGTTTATTTCGGTGCTCGAAAAGGTGGCTGGTGTATCGGGCGTGTCTGAGGAAGAACTGGCAATTATTAACCAGTTTCAAGTAGATGTTAAACGAATATATAAACAAAACAATAGTTAAAGTAAGTAGCAGCAAGTCCTTAGATACCGATGAATATCGGTGCAATTAGCTATAAGCTACAAGTAAATATAACTCTCTCATAATATGACAGTTATATTTACATATTAGGTATATTTAATTTTGCCTTGGTACATACAGGTTTATTGCATGGCAAGCAAGTACCAGGCAATAAACCTCTGCCACCCTACTGTCTGATTGTAATGTTAGATACGCTGACAATTGAAGGTGAAAGCTTCACCTATGACGCTATACGCTCAGGTGCTTATGCCACTACACCCTTGAGACGCTATGCCCAACACACCCTTGCGTTTTGCCATGCCTGGCTCAATGGGCAAACCCAGTTTACTATTCATACGTCGGGTTCTACTGGTGTGCCCAAACCCATACAGTTGGAGCGCACCCAAATGCAGCAAAGTGCGCTGATGACGGGCAAAGCTCTAGGGCTCGCTCAAGGGCAACGTGCGCTGGTATGCCTCAATACTCAATATATAGCAGGTATAATGATGCTGGTAAGGGGCTTTGAACTAGGGCTCCACATGACCATTGTTCCTCCCTCCGAAAATCCACTGAAAAACCTGAAAGAAACCACCTCCCACACCGCTCCTTTCGATTTTGTAGCATTGGTACCTATGCAAGTACAAGCCATACTACAGTACCCCACAGGCATCCCTTGGCTCAATGCCTTACAGGTGGCCATTATTGGCGGAGCCCCGGTAAACTATGCTCTAGCCAAAGCACTCAAACCACTGCGTTCTCAGGTATACATTACCTATGGTATGACCGAAACCGTAAGCCATATTGCCTTGCGACAAATCAATGCCCCCTCTCACGCCGAAGAGTATAAGCTATTGCCAGGTGTACGCATGCGCCAGGATAAACGGGGTTGTATTGAAATACAATCGCCTACTACCCGCCACCAATGGATCACCACCAACGATCTGGTACAACTCATTGACGCTACACATTTCAAATGGTTGGGGCGCGCCGATAGGGTAATCAATACTGGAGGAGTAAAAGTGCAGGTAGAAACTGTAGAGCAAGCAGTAGATGAGGCAATGAACGAACAGGGTATCCTGCGACGTTTTTTTGTGGCAAGTTTGCCCGATCATCGCCTGGGCGAACAAGTAGTAGTGGTATTGGAGGGGGTACCTTTGCCCCAAGATATGCAGCAAACCCTGCTAAAAAATACGACTGGTTTGCTCAAAAAGTATGAGGCGCCTAAAAGCATGTATTTTGTCGCTGAGTTTGCCGAAACTCCTACCGCCAAAATAGATCGTTTGTCCACTCTTAAGCGCCTGCGTAAGTCATAGTTACCAGGTAATTCGGTAAGTACATTGCTCGGCACCGTCCAAACGGCTTGGTTTAGAGGTATCCAGCTCCACCGCAATCATAAGCACACTGGGGGGCTTAAACTTACGAGCCATTGTAGTAATGATGCCCCGGTCAAAATTGCTTGGGTAAGGGTTGCGACACTCCATAATGGCTATTTTATCTTCTTCGTTAAACTTTACCAGGGTATAGTGTCCAATGTTGCCCTTGGTGTGGTTCATGTGGTAAGCCACATCAATGGCTCCCAACGCTTTCTCCAGGTTGTCGATATCGGGCGGAAAATCAGCATTTTCGGGAATAGCCTTACCGATGGCAAACAAGGTATTTGCACCATATTTTTCGCCTATCTCTTTGAAAGCGTTCAGCCAGGCAAGTTGTGGGTACCATTCACCTTCTTTAGGATTACTAATTCCGTGTTTTGCCAGTATTTCCAGCATGTCATCACGAAACATAGGCAATGCATTAATAAAAGATAAAACTGTTTGCCCATTTACCTCAATGCCTTCTTCAAAAGGGATATATTGTGCCATAATATAAACTTGAATACTTATGTTGATATGATACCTTATGAGCTTGTTTAAATTTGGTCAGCCGCAACAAAAATCACTTTTTTGCCTGAACCATAAGGTTTAACCAAGCCCTGAAATTGTTGTGAGTAAGTTAGTAAATTTTAGGTGAATATTCCAAAAGTAAATGCAGGTGTATGTGATAATATTTTATAAATTGGCGTGGTTGGTTTTCTTTAGATAAGTATTTTATGCGATTTTGTTTTGTCCTTGAATATCAACCATTTATTACTCAAAAGATTGCCAATCAAAAGCATGCGCCCAGATGGTAATGCTTAAAAAATATAAAAACTCAAAATATTAAAATATGCAATTAATCAAGGTAGCAGCAGCAATACTCAACCAAACCCCGCTCGACTGGGAACAAAACACCCAAAATATTATAGAGGCCATCAACAACGCCCGTAACCAAGGGGTGAGTTTGTTATGCTTGCCTGAGCTTTGTATTACAGGCTACGGTTGCGAAGACGCCTTCTATGCCCCCAACACCTGTGCTCAGGCGCTTGAAGTATTGGTGAAAATACTGCCCCATACTCAAGGAATGGTTGTGTCGGTAGGCTTGCCTTTATTTGTACAAAACCAGTTGTTTAATACTGCGTGCTTAATAGTGAATGGAAAAGTGGCGGGTTTTGTCGCCAAGAAATTCCTTGCCGGGCAAGGCATACATTACGAACAACGTTGGTTCAAAGCTTGGAAAAGCGGTGAAATTACTACTATTCAACTGCCCGAAATGTTGGGTGGCGCCGAGGTAAAGGTAGGAGATGTATACTTTGACATAGGAGGGGTAAAAATAGGCTACGAAATTTGCGAAGATGCTTGGGTGGCAAATCGACCAGGACGCGATTTGTATAAATATGGAATTGATATTTTGCTCAACCCCAGCGCCAGCCACTTTGCTTTTGGTAAACTAGAAATCAGAAAACGTTTTGTATTGGAAGGGTCAAGGGCTTTTGGCGTAAGTTATATTTATGCCAACCTATTGGGCAATGAAGCAGGACGTGCCATTTATGACGGAGGAGCTTTGGTTGCCACCAACGGCGAAATGATTGCCACTGGTAAGCGTTTTTCTTATGCCAACTGGGAGGTAACTACTACTACCATTGACATAGAGTTGACCCGATTGGCTCAAATACAAAATCAAATACCTTTTGACACAGCTGACGACTACCGCCACCGGGTACAATGTGACTTTACTTACCCTGAGTGTGCTCCTATGCTGCCTCACCTGGAACAAGAAGCCTGGGAAAAGAGCCCTTTTATCAAAGAAGAAGAGTTTAGCCGTGCCGTAAGCCTTGCCTTGTTTGATTATATGCGCAAAAGTTTTTCGAGAGGTTTTGTGATTTCTCTAAGTGGTGGCGCTGACTCTGCCGCTGTAGCTGCTTTGTGTTATTTGTTGATAGAACTGGGCATTGAAAGTGTAGGTACTACCTATTTTCTAAATAAGCTTGACCATATCAAAGCGTTGGCACAGTTAGACCAATCTTCGACTAATTTGCCTCATCAGATAGCGCAGCAACTCATTACCTGTGCGTATCAGGCTACCCGCAATAGTGGCAAGGTAACCCTCCAGGCCGCAGCTAAGCTTGCTGAAGGCATTGGGTCAGAGTTTCATGAGTTGGATGTAGAGCCGCTGCGCGAAAACTATGTGTCTATGGTAAGCAAAGCTATAGGACGCCCGCTTACCTGGGAGCAAGACGATATAACCCTGCAAAATATCCAGGCAAGGTTGCGTTCGCCAGGTATTTGGATGTTTGCCAACCTCAAGGGGGCGCTGTTGCTGTCTACCAGCAATCGCTCTGAAGCTGCAGTAGGCTATGCCACCATGGATGGCGATACATCGGGAGGGGTAAGCCCAATTGCGGGCATTGACAAGGCTTTTTTGCGACAGTGGTTGCGGTGGTTGCAAAACGATGGTTTGACCTTGGCTACACCTGACCAAAAATTGACCTTGCCCTCGCTAGAGTTTGTCAACAACCAACAACCCACTGCAGAACTGCGCCCCCAGGACTCTCACCAAACCGATGAAGGCGACTTGATGCCTTATGACTTGTTGGATGATATAGAAGAGCATGCCATTAGAGATAAACGCACGCCATTAGAATGTTTGACTATGCTCAAGGCAACTTATACCCAATATGAGGTAGCCCAACTTAAGACCTGGACTGATAAATTTTTCAAGCTTTGGTGTCGCAACCAATGGAAAAGAGAGCGTTACGCTCCATCTTTTCATTTAGACGATAAAAACCTAGACCCTAAGACCTGGTGTCGTTTCCCGATCCTTTCGGGCGGATTCAAAAAAGAACTTGCCGAAATGTGGGCGCATGGTTAAAGATATGCAAAAGCGGTTTTTATAATAAAAATACTAAAACCGAAGGCTTAATGTAGGTGCTCCTCCTGAAAATACTTCGGTTTTTTTTGTGTGTGATGAGACCATTTACTTTTGTCAGGTTATATGCATTTTATTAGGTACTACTATGAATTGAGCAGCTCTTGAAACCGATCAATATATAAGCTCACGTGGTAGGCATCCATTAAACCATGGTGAACAAATACTGACAAAGGCATGGTCATTTCATCATTGGTTTCCTGGGTTACTTTTCCAAAAGATATTTTGGGGCTACTGTCTGCCACCCCAAAACTACGGGCGTGGGTGAGTCCAGTAAAATTGATCCAAGGTATGGCAGAGTAATGAATAGTATCGAGCCTGGCGGTATTTTCGTTAAACCCTATGCCTGTAGTATTTTTTGCTTTCGCCAATTCCTCTTGAGCATTTGCCACAAACTGATCAAAAGAAGGAGTAAACGGCATAAAAGAAAACATAAACGTTTTGTCGTCGCGCAGCAAAACTGTAGTAGTGTGAATTGTGTCAAAAATAACTATATCATCACCTTTGATTCGGTATTTGAACTCCTCTACCTCGTTGATGGCTTGAGTAGATAAAAAATGGTAATACAAAAAGAACGACCAATTGTTTATTTTACACTTTTGGTAAGCCTGCGTTACGTGTATGGCAGTATTTATACCAAAAAAAGGGTCATCACATTGGCTAAAAAACTCAAAATGTTCTTGTCTTTTCCAAGTGGTTTTGTCAAGGGTTTTCATTAGTTGATGTGCTCAGATTATATTTTTTTAAACAAGCTCCAAAACTATGCATTATATTTTATCCATCACCCTAGGTATCTTTTTTTGTTTCTCAAGTGTTGGCAGTATTGCCCAAACCCATCAGTTGAGTTTTGAGTACGCTAACGACTTATTTACTCAAACCGATCAATACTATACACAAGGCATTCGATTGAGCTATGGTTCTACTACCTTGAATCGCGCTTGGCTCAACCGTTTGATGCTCAAATTACCCAAACCATCCTCCTTTGCGCAAAGCGGCATACAACTAAAGCACGAAGTATTTACCCCTACCGATTTGGGCAAGGGACAAGTGTTGCCCAACGACCGCCCCTATGCAGGGGTGTTGCATATTACATGGTGGCATACCCAACAAGACACGCTCAAGCAGCAAAGCCTGACCAGTGCCATGCATTTGGGTATTATAGGCCCAGCCGCCTTTGCCGAAGGCATGCAAAAAACCATTCATGAGGTAGTGAATAGTGAACAACCCCAAGGTTGGGACAATCAGGTAGCGGCTGACTTGATTGTGGGCTATAGTCTAAAGTATGAAAAAGCCTTGCTGGGCAATATAAACCATACCCACATAAGCGGATTGGCAAAAGTACAATTAAGCACATTGATTAGCTCAGCCAGTGTAGGGGCACGTGCGCATTGGAACAGCCCCCATTGGGCACAGTTGAGGATACAATTGTATGGCGTGGCTTACCAAAGTTGGGTAGGGTACAATGCTACCTTGCAAGGTGGGGTGTTCAACACCAATAGCCCACACAAATTGTCAAACAATCAGCTCGAACGTTGGCTTACTTCGCTTACACTAGGAGCAACCTTAAACTATGGTAAGGCAAGTATAGGCTACGCTTGGCACTATGTCAGCCCTGAGTTTATTCAAGCCCAAAGCCACCGTTGGGGAGCCCTAAAGATAGAGATAAAATTTTGATGGTTCATTTAAAGCATTTATTAGTTGTTACCCCTTCTTGATCCCCTTTACTGCAGTTACCAAATTATTTCCCTCAAAGTTGATCGTACCCGCAAAGTCTACCTCGATGCCAAACTCTTCAAACCATTGTCGAACCGTTTCTACTCTTTGGGGCTGGTCGTATTCGGGCGAAAACATATCAAATGTATCTAGTATTACCCATTCTTTGAGTTGTTCTTTAGTAAGGTCAGGGGGCAAGGTATTTTTAATGTCGCAAATAGGGATAAAACGGTTAGTGAGCTTGCCTATGCCTATTCTGTTAAAAAACTGGGACAGGCGAATCATCCAACCTGCGTTTTTTTCAATGCGCCTTAGTAGCTTTTCGTGCGACATGCGCTTGGTCCAGGGGCGAAAAATATACTTGGCATGAATCTTAGTCCACCAGCCCCTGATTGGGTAAAAATCAACCAATAACTCGCCTCCAGGTTTCACCATTTGGGCAAGGCTTTGCACCGATTTTTTTACATCGGGGGTATGCTGTAGCACCCCAAAACAAAACACCCGGTCGAAGCTTGCCGGGGCAAAAGGCAACTCGTAGATACTTGCCTGAAAAAGCTGCAAACGGTCTTGGTGATGCCCATTGTTTTTAAAGTTAGCCTCTACCGCATTCGAGTAGTCTACACTGTACAAGTTCGCATTGGTTTCGTCGAGCACCACTTGCGAAAAACGTCCGGCACCAGAGCCCACCTCCAACACATTCTCTCCGCTCAGGTCTTGGTTGTCCCATTTGGTTACGGCAAAAAAACGGGTCTTGCTTTGCGAAGATTGCTCTGAAAAGCGGTCAATCTGCGTTTTGGCAAATTTATTCCATTGAAACCCAAAGTTTTCGGTATAGTTATCGTCTTGCACCAAGCGGTAAGCACCTGCTACCTTCTCAAACTCCTTTCCTTTGGCATCTATCAGCTTATCGTTTGCCACCTCTAAAGGCTGTTGATTGTAAGGGTTCAAAAGTGTGATTTCCTTTGCCATACGCTCGCTCATTATCCTTGATTTATTTCACTTGTTCATATACTTTAGCATACAAATTTACTCCCTTTTTCAAACTATAATATTCTATGGCTACATTTCTTAAATCTTCTTTTTTTATCCGCTGTATTTCTTTTATTTGTGCAACTGCCTTATCGAGCGATGCCTTGTCAAACTCATTGACCAAAGTACCACAAGGGTATTTTTCAAACAACAAATCATGGTCGCCTACGTTGGCATTGGCAATAATAGGAATACCCATTGCCAAAATTTCACCCATTTTGGTGGCTGATGACGCTTTTTTAGAATAATAGGGCTTGATAAAAAATATAGAAATGTCGCTTTGGGCAAGCAATAAGGGGACTTGCTTTCGCTCAGCTTTTTGTACACTTATTTGGTGGGCGGGCAACTCCATCCTTTCGGCTTGTTGGTAAATTGCTTCGGCGGGTTCGGTAGTAATAAACATAAACCGGGCAGCAGGCATAGCCTTAAGCAAACGCTGGTAAAAAGCCAGCATTTCTTCTAACATATACCAAGTGCCAATAGACCCCAGGTAAGAGAGGGTAATTGGCTTCAGTGGGTCAGCCATGGTAGGAGGCGGTAAGGTGTTGTAATCAAACAGTTGGGTGTCGACACAGCAAGGAATTACCTCAATTTTGGTTTGTCTAAATCCAGGCCAGTTCTGAATCTCTTGTTTCGCATTTTCGGTTAAGCTAATGGTATAATCGGCTGCTGCTAAAAACTGCTTTTCTTTTTTCTTAAAATAATTATACACCCAACGAAACAAAGGGTTGCTCAGGTTCCACAAACCTCCATCTACCCGCTCGTCTGCCCAAAAACCACGCATGTCGAATATAAACTTTGTCCCAAATTTTTTCTTCATACCCAGCCCTATCAACGAGGTTACGTAGCTTCGACAATGAATAACGTCAAATTGTTTTTGTTGATGTAATTGGTTGGCTTTCTTACGCAATTGCCTGATGTCTTTCAAGGTAGAAAGTACGGGTGGCTTCTTGGTATAGGTGATATACTGCCAGTCTATAGTCGCTTCCGGGTGATTTGCTTGGTGCTCAGTAAGCAAGTTTTGGATGGTTTGGCACCTCAAGGCAAAATTAGCTTCTTTTTCGGTACTCAGCAAAGTAATCTGATACCCTATTTTGCTCAGCTCCAGTAAGTAAGGTAACACTTGTGATTGCCCAAGCGGGTCGGTCATTCCATCATAAGAGAGGTAGAGTATTTTCATGTATTAATTGTTTGAGTTATGTGTAGGGCCTTTAGCTTTTTTTAACTGTTTGTAGTGAGCTTTTAGCCTTTGTTTGACTGTTTGTATTGAGCCTTTAGCCTTTAGCTTTTAGCTTTTTTTGAGCTATGATTAGCCTTTAGCTTTTAGCCTTTTTTTGAACTCCGATTAGCCTTTAGCTTTTGTTTGGCTGTTTGTAGGTTTTTTTGAGCTACGTGGAGCCTTTAGCTGTTAGCTTTTAGCCTTTTTTTGAGCTCCGATTAGCCTTTAGTTTTTGTTTGGCTGTTTGTAGGTTTTTTTGAGCTACGTGGAGCCTTTAGCCGTTAGCTTTTAGCCTTTTTTGAGCTATGCTTAGAAACTATCATATTTGCGAAAGCAAGAAAAAGCTAACCCCCGACGAAGAACTAAAAAGCTAAAAGCTAACCCCAACGAAGAACTAAAAAGCTAAAAGCTAACCCCTGGCGAAGAACAGAAAGGCTAAAGGCTAATAGCTAAACTCCGCGAAAGCAAGAAAAAGCTAACCCCCGACGAAGAACAAAAAAGCTAAAAGCTAACCCCAGTGAAGAACAGAAAGGCTAAAGGCTAAAAGCTCACTCCGCGAAAGCAAGAAAAAGCTAACCCCCAACGAAGAACAAAAAGGCTAAAAGCTCACCCCTGGCGAAGAACAGAAAGGCTAAAGGCTAAAAGCTCACTCCGCGAAAGCAAGAAAAAGCTAACCCCCAACGAAGAACTAAAAAGCTAAAAGCTCACCCCAGTGAAGAACAGAAAGGCTAAAGGCTAATAGCTAAACTCCGCGAAAGCAAGAAAAAGCTAACCCCCAGCGAAGAACAAAGCTAGTCTATATAATGCGCATACCACATCTGAAACACGATTAACGCCCAGATTCTTTTATAATGATAATTTTTACCTTTTCTAAAGAGTTTTACAAAGCGCTGCACTACATGAGGGTCAAACAAGTCTTGTTGCTTAAGCAAAGCAGGGTTTAAATACTTATCAATCAAATAAGCCAAGTCTGTTTTGAGCCAATCGCCCACCGGAGCTGGAAACCCCCACTTTTGACGATAAATCAGCTCTTTAGGCAAATACTTTTCTAAGGTTTTCTTCATCAAAAACTTTTGTTCGCCCGCTTGTACTTTCATATTCAAGGGCAAATTCATCGCAAACTCTACCAAATGGTGGTCTAAATAAGGTACCCTCACCTCCAGTGCCGATGCCATAGAAGCAATGTCCATTTTATAAAGCAAGTTGTAAGGCAAATAGTGCATGAGGTCAAACAAGGATATTTTTTCGAAAGGGTGAATGTCCAACTGATTGATCTGCTGCCAGTCCTTCCAGGTGCTTTGGTGTTGGTAGGGGGTATTGAGCAGCCACGAAACCTCTTGCTCCGAAAACATGTATTGTTCTTGCGACCATACGTGTAGCCATATTCGCTCAAAATCGTTGTAATTAAAAACCCGTGCCGCCCGCTGTTTGCGTTGATCCATCCAGCTCAACACCTTACTGGTAAGCTTGCGGGCTGGGTAACCTCCATACTTCGATATTTTCTGGATGCGCTCGTACCAATAGTAATAACCATAGCCCATGAATAATTCGTCGGCACCATCGCCACTGAGGGCTACCGTTACCTCGTTGCGGGCTTTTTGGCAAACCAACAGGCTGGGAATGCACGAATTGGCCGCAAAAGGTTCATCGTAGTGGCTCACCAGCTTTTCTACAATACCTATAGACTCTTTGGCAGATACCCGCTCAAGGGTGTGTTGGGTTTGTAAGTGTGTGGCTACTTTTTGGGCATACGCCGATTCGTCGAAGCTTGCTACGTCGAAGCCTATAGTAAAGGTTTTGATGCTTTGCGATGAGAGTTGTTGAAACTTGGCACTAATGAGCGACGAGTCGGTGCCTCCACTCAAGAAAGCTCCCATAGGCACATCGCTTATAGAGCGGTAGGCTATAGAGCGGGTGAGTTGTTCGTCGAATGCCTCGGTATAATGGCTTAAGTCGTAGGCGGGAGAAGGGTTCCATTTATCGAGCAAGTTGTAGTAGCATGTCTTCTCTAGTTTTTTAGGGCTTATTTTCAGGTAGTGCCCTTTTTCGAGTTTATGAATATGCTTAAAGATAGACTGATGGTCGGGCACATATTCCATAAACAGGTAATCTTGCAAAGCTTCTTTGTTGATCGTTCGATCGATACCCAACGCAAGCAAGGCTTTGGTTTCGGAGGCAAAAGCAAAGTTTTCACCATCCCAGTAATAAAACAAAGGTTTAATACCCATCCGGTCGCGGTATATCCATAGCGAATGTGTTTTGTGGTCATAAATAGCCAAGGCAAACATGCCGTTG
The DNA here is from genome assembly GCF_947493425.1 of uncultured Microscilla sp. Lineage (GTDB taxonomy): Bacteria > Bacteroidota > Bacteroidia > Cytophagales > Microscillaceae > Microscilla. The sequence goes on from NZ_CANLRP010000006.1 coordinate 58,608, forward strand.
AGCTCATGCACAAAGTTTTCGCCCTGTTGGGCAAATAGCTCTAAAATCACCTCCGAGTCGGAACTGGTTTTTAGCGAAAGCTGGTATTTTTTGGCAATTTCCTGAAAATTATAGACTTCTCCATTAAACACCATCGTGTAACGCTGATCGTGGCTGTGCATGGGTTGGTTGGCTGCATCAGATAAGTCAATAATTTTGAGCCTGCGGTGCCCCAAACCACAGCGTTGACCAAAGAAAAAACCGTCTGCATCAGGCCCCCGATGTTTCAAAGCCTGTGTCATGCTCTTTAGTTGGTCTTGCGACCATTTCCGCGAAAGCGTGTAAAAACCTGTGATACCACACATACAGTTAAGTTTTTTTGTTAGTAGTTTTTTTTGGGTTACGTGGAGCCTTTAGCCTTTTTTTGAGCTACGATTAGCCGTTAGCCGTTAGCCTTTGTTTGGCTGTTTGTAGGTTTTTTGGGCTACGTGGAGCCTTTAGCCTTTAGCCTTTTTTTGAGCTACGATTAGCCGTTAGCTTTTGTTTGGCGATACTTAGTAACTGTCATATTTGCGAAAGCAAGAAAAAACTAAAAGCTACCCTCCAGCGAAGAACAGAAAGGCTAAAGGCTCACTTCTGCGAACAACTGCAAGGCTAAAGGCTCACCCCGCGACAGCAAGAAAAAGCTAAAAGCTCACCCCGACGAAGAACAAAAAAGCTAAAGGCTAAACCCAGCGAAGAACAGAAAAGCTAAAGGCTAAACCCAGCGAAGAACAGAAAAGCTAAAAGCTAAACCCAGCGAAGAACAAAAAGGCTAAAGGCTAAACCCAGCGAAGAACAAAAAAGCTAAAAGCTAAACCCAGCGAAGAACAAAAAAGCTAAAAGCTAACCCCAGCGAAGAACTAAAAGTCTACTCCACCTCCATTCCTTGTGCAATAGCGTTACTCAAAAACACATGCAGTATTGTGAGTGCCCATAAGCGATTATACAAGTATCTGTGTCCTTTTTTAAACTGTTCTTTGAGCTGTTGTACTATTTCAAACTCTACTACACCACATTCTTTTACTATCTTTTCGTTGAGGTAATCATCCAGTTCTTGCTCCATCCATTGTGCCAATATAGGCATTTGCTCTAGTTTTTGTTTTGCCCATAGTTTTTCGGGAACAAATTTTTGCAACAATTGTTTTACCAAATACTTAGGTTGAGCTCCCCGGTATTTGAGTTGGGGGTTTAGGTTGATGGCAAACTCTATGATGCGAAAGTCGAGCAAAGGGGTGCGGGCTTCTACCATATTTGACATGAGCGCCTGGTCGAGCAAAAACAATGAGTTGCCTGGCAGGTCATAGTTAATATCAAACAGGGCTTGTTGTTCGAGCGGTGTAAGTGATGCATCGTCTATCACAGGGTAAGGCGATATGGGGGCATAGGACGACAACAACGAGGGCAGCTCTCTTTTTGAGAAGAGCAGGTGCTCTTGCGAGTATATGTGGCTTAGTAGGTCGTCTTTGTGTGAGTAGTTGAGCAAGGCACTGGCTTTGCGTGCTTTGGTCGATTTATTTATTTTGAGTAAATAAGCATAAGGCTTTCTGATGGTTTTTACCCAGCTACTATCCAGCCTTTGTGCCCAATGGTGGGTGCCATTGCCAAAAAACAACGCATCGGCTCCTTGTGCTGTCATCATTATCTCGGCTACTTCTTTGCTCTTTTGCCCCAGCAATGTGTAGGTAAATTGGTTGAAATCAGCCACAGGTTCCTGGAACTTTTCGGGTAATGAGTTTACAAAACTACGGATGTCGTCAAAGGACACCAAAATCTCTTCATGGTTGGTTTTCAGGTGTTCGGCTACTTTTACAGCGTTTCTGGGTTCATTATTTTTGGTTTTTGGGTAAGCCACCGAAAGCGTAGGAAAGTCATTGCCTTTTTGCTTTGCCAGCAATGCCGTAAGCAGACACGATTCGGGGTGGTGGTCTAACCAAGTGCCATACGTCGCGTTGGTGGGGGTACGTTGCTCTAACGATTCCAACAGTATTTTTTCAAAGTGCTTGAGTGCGTTGGCTTCTGTATTGAGGTAAGGCAAACGATTGCGTAACTTAGGCTCGTAAATTTTTTCGGCTACAGTCCAATATTTTTTTACAATCAGGTTTTTGTCTTGTATCCTGAGCCAACTCCCTGGTTCCAGCTTAAAAATATGTTTGTAAAGGGTATGAGGTGCTGGTATATAGCCCAAATGCAGGAACTCTGCCACTGCTTTTTTGTTCAACCTACGCTTGATTTGGGGTAGCTGTAGCAAGGCGTGCAGTTCAGACGCAAACGCAAAGTTTTCTTCGTCCCAATAATAGTACAAAGGTTTGATACCCACCCGGTCTCTAAACAACGATAGTACTTTTTCTTTTCGATCGTAAGTAGCCGCAGCAAACATGCCGTTGATTTGGTAGATCGAACGGATGTTTTTCTCTACAAAATTCTCCAAAATGATTTCAATATCCGAGGTAGTGTTGAACTGTTCGTTTGAAAACCCTCTGGCTATTTCGTGGTGGTTGTATGCCTGCCCATCCATCACCATTACAAAACGCCCGTTGTGCGAATGCATAGGTTGTTGGGCTTCGGGCGACTTGTCTACAAAACTAAGTCTTTGATGAATCAGCCCCAGTCCTTCCTCATAATAATGATGACTACTTTGAGCGCCTCTTTTTTGAAGGGGGTCAGCCATTTGCTGAAGGTCGGTTTCTGAAAAAAATGTGTTGGGTGAAAAAAAGCCAGCAATACCAGACATAAGTTTATAGAGATACTTCTTTGTTTAATTTTTAATTGTGTTCGTCTTACTTAGGCAATGGTTTTTGAATATCGCCCAAGAAGACTTTATTGACTGTGTGACAAAATGTGCCATTTGTCAAAGATAGGGGAATATCAAATGAATAATGAAGCTATGATTTTTTTTTGTTAGAATAACATATAAAAAATATTTTTTTGCTGATGGTTGTTTGTGAGTAATGCTCAAGCATTTCTAATTTGGTACGTAAGATAGCGTTAAATACAACTAAAAAATGAGCATAATTAGCCTATTATGAGTGAGTTACCCCTACTCATAGCATCAATACCCAAAGACTTACCATAACCTACCCACAAACATAGCTTCTTAATTACTGACCTTTCGCAGGTCAAAAATTTGTTTAACAAAATATTATACCAGTCTTCAAACAAGCTAATAAAACACAATGATTCGAGTATCTGTGAGCCGTTACTTCCCCGAATCAAGTTCGGGATCATGGATTTTCTATAGGTAAAAAAGTAACCAAAAACCCTCCGAATCAAGTTCGGAGTTCAAGCACCACAGCTGTAGTTTGTTTTGCCTAAATCTGTTACACTACGCCGAACCGCAGGGCGAAGCCCAAGTTTTAAAATCCCGAACTTGATTCGGGGCTCTGCCTTTTTCGGCTAAACAGCTCAAACTCGCTTCGCTCAAACAATGATCTGTTTAGCTAAAGCAGAGCTCGGCGCAGCAAAGCTGCAGCCTCGGTTTTACGGCTTCATTTCACAGATTCCCCGAATACAAGTTCGGTTTACAACTCCGAGCTTGTACTCGGAGGATTTTCAACTTAACGGCAACAAACTAAGGCTGAATCTAGCTGACGCGACCTTAGTCCTATGCTGTATTTTTTTGCTTAAAAACAAAAATACGTGCTGCGAAAGGTCAGTTAATTATTCTAGCACATTTAAGTATTAGTACTTAAACATACCCTCGCCTCATTCATTGCGGCTACTTTCTCAACCATTTTTTATAGGCTTTTTTCTGTGCAGCTGTTCTGCTTTTTTGCATTTTTATTTTGTAAGTCACATGTGGATTGCTACCCAGTTGAATCAAAAACTTCTTGATATTGCCATCTCGTCTTACTTTTACCTTTAGCTCATTGCCCACCTCATAATTTTCTATCAGCTTTGCCACATCTTTTACCTTGGCATCGTCTATACTCAAAATCTCGTCGTGTACATTCAACCCCTGATGATAAGCAGGTGAGTCTTTTCTGATGGCTGTAATCTTCAGCGTTTTGCCGTTTTTAACAGTACTCACCCCCAGGTAAGGAGTTTCTTTTACCTCAGAGTGTAGCTCCATTCCCGCATAGTTGAGGTACTGGGCATAATTTATTGACTCTGTGCCATATATATATTTTTCAAACAAGGCAGTAAGATCCTTGCCTGCTACCAGCTCAAGCACCTCCTTTATTTCGCTTTCGCTAAAACCTCGTTGCTCCTTTTTATAAATTTCTTCGTACAAATGACGCATCACATCATCCAGGCTTTGCGCTGCCTTGGTATGATGAATAATGAATAAATCAAGCACAAGCGCCACCAACGCTCCTTTAGAATAATAAGAAATGGTAGTATTGGGCGAGTTCTCATTAGGGCGGTAAGCCTTGATCCAGGCATCCCAGCTAGAGTCAGTCACCGATTGAACCTTATTGCCTGGCAGGTTTTCTACCAAGGTGATTCTATCAGCGGTAGCTTTGCGCAACTTATTGTTTTTTACCAGTCCTGCTTTACGCAAAATAATGTTTTCATAGTATACAGTAAAACCTTCTGCCACCCATAACGAGCGCGTGTAGTTTTCTTGCTCATAGTCAAACGGACCTAGCTCTATAGGGCGTATCCGCTTCACATTCCATAAATGAAAATATTCGTGTGCCGTCAGGTTCAAAAAACGGGCGTATCCTTTTTTAGTGTGATACAACTCCCTCGGAAAGTGCAAGCTGGTAGAGTTGAGGTGTTCGAGCCCGCCAAACTTTTTATCCAATATATGCACAATAAAAGTATAGTCTTTAGTAAGGTAGTCTTTGCAAGGGTGATCGCCAAATATGTCGGTACAAGCCTCGGCAATTGCCTTAAAATCTTTCTCAATTTGCTTCTGATCATAATCTGCCAAACCATACCAAGCCACTTTGTGAGGAATACCTGTTGCTTTAAAGCCAAACTCTTGGTGGTTACCAATCTCTATGGGTGAGTCTACCAAAACATCAAAGTTAGGCACTTCATAAGTATAAGGTTCTTTGCTGCCAGGCAAGGGCACAGTTACTTTTTTCCAGGTATGATAAGGCTCTATAGTCAATGTTACCGGGCTTGCCTGTTGTCCAGCTACAAACATACACAACGCCGCAGGGTTGATATACCCATGATTGGCATCCAAAAAGTTGTTACGCACCGTCATTTCAAACGCATACACCCTATAGTGAAAGCTAAACTTTGGCGCATTGTCTGACATTACCCGCCAAGTGTTTTTGGCTGTTTTCACCACTTTAAGTTGTTTTTTGCCTGCCTTGGCATGGTAGCTCTCTACGTGTTGGGCATATTCGCGCAGCAGGTAAGAGCCTGGAGTCCAGGCGGCCATCTTAAAATCTACAAAAGGACGTTTGGTTTTAGAAATAGTAATACTTACCTCAAAGTAATGGGTATGAGGCGCTGGCATAGAAATGTTGTAGTGTATATTCATTTTTTTTTGATTCTTTTTTGTTTTTTCGTTGTTCGTGAGGGTTAGCCTTTAGCTTTTCTGTTCTTCGCTGGGTTTAGCTTTTAGCTTTTCTGTTCTTCGTTGGGGTTAGCCTTTAGCCTTTTTGTTCTTCACTGGGTTTAGCTTTTAGCCTTTTTGTTCTTCACTGGGTTTAGCCTTTAGCCTTTTTGTTCTTCGCTGGGGTTAGCCTTTAGCTTTTCTGTTCTTCGCTGGGGTTAGCCTTTAGCCTTTTTGTTCTTCACTGGGGTGAGCTTTTAGCTTTTTTGTTCTTCGTCGGGGTTAGCCTTTAGCTTTTTTGTTCTTCGTCGGGGTTAGCCTTTAGCCTTTCGGTTCTTCGCAGAAGTTAGCCGTTAGCTTTTTAGTTCTTCGTCGGGGTTAGCCTTTAGCTTTTTCTTGCTTTCGCAAATATGATAGTTACTAAGTATCGCCAAACAAAAGCTAACGGCTAATCGTAGCTCAAAAAACCTATAAACAGCCAAACAAAGGCTAACGGCTAAAAGCCCACTAAAAACAGTCAAACAAAAGCTAAAAGCCCACTACAAACAGCCAAACAAAGGCTAATCAGAGCTCAAGAAAAAGCTAACCACCAACACGCGAATAAAACAACTCATTAGGTTCTACCCCCTCGTTATTGATCGAGTACTCAGGCTTGATACCCAACACAAAATACATATCTACCTCTCCCTTGCCTTTGGCATTTATTTTACCCCGATGCTCACATTCAAACAAGTCCTTTACCAGCGCATAAGTGCTCCCCGATATATTTACCTTGCCCGCTTCGCCATTGCTCTCCATACGGCTTGCCGAGTTTACCGTGTCGCCCCAGATGTCATAAGCAAACTTTTTTCTGCCAATTACTCCAGCTATCACTTCTCCACTGTTGATACCCAGGCGGCACTGCCAGTAATTTTCACCCTGAGAGGCTTTTTCTTCCCGTTTTTGTTTCATAAAACGTTGCATTTCCAACGCAGCAAGCACTGCATTTACCGGGTTGGTAGTATTGGCATTAGGCACCCCACCTACACACATATAAGCATCGCCAATGGTTTTGATACGCTCCATTTCGTGCTTCTCTATGATCTCATCAAAGGCATCAAAGCAAGCATTTAATTCTTTGAGCAAATCGATGGGTTTCATGCGAGAGGCTACACTCGTAAACCCCTTAAAATCGGTAAACAACACCGTGGCAAGTTCATAAGGTTTAGGAGCAACCCTGCCTTTAGCCTTAAGCTCTTCGGCTATTTCTTTAGGTAGTATATTGAGCAATAACTCTTCGCTTTGTTTGTAAGCGTGGCTTAGCTGAATAGCCGAACGTACCCTTGCCAGCAACTCAGTTTTATCTATAGGTTTTCTTACATAATCCATTGCGCCTGCCTCCAATGCTTCTTTTAAGTCTTGTGCACTAGTTTTGGCGGTTGCCATAATCACCGGAATATTTTGGGTACTTTCGGTTGCTTTAATGTTTTTAAGTGCATCTATGCCCGACATTACCGGCATCATCCAGTCCATAATTACCAAGTCAGGATCGGCTTTTTGAGCTATATCAAAAGCTTGTTTGCCATTGGTTGCCTGCAAAATTCTAAACTCCTGATCAGCAGTGGTCAGATATTCTCTGAGTATTTTAAGGTTAGTAACCTCATCATCCACAATCAATATGGTTGCTTTCATGCTATCTTTTAAATTAGTGATTATGCCAAATAATATGGTGCTTTCTAAAGTATAATTCTAGGTTTAGCAATTTGACCAATATTTTTGAAGTTACCAAATGGAGGTTTTCAGATTTAAACAAGGGAGACATTTGGGGTGAGAGAGGGTAAAAATAAAACAAAAAAAACCAGCGTAGATGATACGCTGGCGCTAACTCTGTAACTTTTCTATAAAAACTTTAATTAATTCGCTTCAGTTTTCTTCGTAAAGATCTTTTTCTTTTTCTTTCCGAGTTGCTCATGCGCATGGCTGCTCTAGTCATTCCTTTTTTGCGTTTTACCTGCTTGCGGCGCTTCATCCGGCGCGAAGCCTTGGTTAACCCTCCAGTTCTGCCTTGAGATATTTTATAACGGCGGCGGGCTTGCCCCTCCATTGTACTACGTCGACGTATTTCGGCTTTGGTCATCCCCTTTTTATTTTTGCGGGTATGACGGCTCACTGTGCCCATTTTGTCTAAACGCGACTTCTCGGTTTTCTTTTTTAATTTGTGAGGAGGAGGCTCCAGCTGGGCATACAATGCTGATTGGGCAAAACCCACCAAAGCCAATATAAATGCAGAAAGTATGAAGTATTTTTTCATGGAGTAAATTCTTTTGAATATTGTGTTTTTACAACTAAAATTAAGCCAGATTATTGCCTTCTGCAGCTATGATTAAACGGTCAAACTCGGCCTCGTTGTAGTTGTCTATAGCAGCTTTAATGAGCATTTTCCACTGTTTCAAATCAGGACGATCAACCACTAGTATTTGCTCCAACACCTTCTCTAGGTCACTTATTTCATACAATTCGTACTTTTTCAATTGTTGAATATAAGGAGCTAAAAATGCTTTATCTTCTTCCGAAAAACTCAACGTGTTGTGAGTGTCAGTAGTATTTTGGCTAGTTAACGACTCCGCTGTTGCTTCTACTTCTATTTTGGGCAACTCAAAGAAAAAGCTCGTGCCTTCGCCCACTTTAGAGCGCACCTTGATGTGGCTTTGGTGAGCTTCTATGGCCATTTTACAAAAAGTAAGCCCCAACCCAGTAGAGCTGGTATTGGCAAAATTACGGGCATCGAGTTGATTAAAAGGCTCAAATATTTCTTTAAACTTATGGGCTGGTATCCCTTCTCCCGTGTCAGTTACACTTACAATAAGTTGTTCATTTTTGAGGTTTTCTTTAGCTTCAAAAATGATCGTTCCCCCATTAGGGGTAAATTTGATGGCATTGGTGAGCAGGTTTTCAAACACCCGCCTTATATACTTGCCATCGTAAGTACTTTGCCACTGTGCCCCTATTTTATTTTGTATTTGCACCCCTTTTTGCTGGGCAAAAATACTCAACTCATTGATTGCCTCCTGAGCAGTATCACATAAAGTAAGCTGCGATTTTTCGATTTGTATTTGCGAATTGGCGTATTTCTGTACATCCAGCATGTCGTCTATCAGCGAGTTGATGCGCTGACTTGCCTTATAAATATGTTTTTTGGTATCTCCATCAATCACAATGTTACTATCAGGGTTGCTGTAGCCTACTACCACATTCAACGGATTGCGCAAGTCGTGTGCTACCATAGCCGTAAGCCGCGCCTTGGATTTCTGTAGTTTTTCCAATTCATTTTTGGCATTGCTCAAATCATCTCGCTGCGCTTCCAGGTCAGTGTTTTTCTTTTCTATCTCATCCAGTATTGTATTGAGCATTTCGTTGGCGTGCAAAAACTTTTTATTGGCCCTTTCCAACTGTTCATACTGAAACTGAATTTCCTGATTTTTTTTATTCAACTCTTTGTTCGACTCCAGCACCAATTTTCGTTGTGCCAACACCTCCTCATTCTTACGAGTCAGCTCTTCGTTTACTTTGGCTATAGCTTCCTTTTGTTCTTTTTCTTTTTTACTGCTTTCGGTCAGCTCAAAATTACTCAACTCTATCTCTTTATTTTGGCGGATGATCTTTTTATTCTGTTCTTCAATCTGTCGGTTCTGATTGGCCAAGTCACGGGTTTGTTGCTTCAGCCTTTTGTTTACCTTTTGTTTCTGCCCACTGTTGATAAGCAACAACAAAGCAAACACCAACAATAGCCCAATGGCCACAAACAGCCCTATTTTAAACATGTGCTCTTTTTTAAGGGTATTGTTAAGTCGGGCAATGCGTTGATTGATAAATTGAAACTCAAAATTGTTTTGGTACTTCTCCAGTTGTTTTTTTATCCGAATAGATTTTTTCGAGTACCGCAATGCTTCAGTATCATTTTCGGTCACTGTATACAACTCGGCAAGCCTTTGATACAATTTAGCCAGGTACTCTTTTTCATTGTCATCCATTTGGCGGCGGGGCTTCCATTTCTGATAAGCCAACATTGCCTGCTCATAATTTTTTAGTGCTTCTTCATAGTATTTCTCTTTGTTGAGGTAATACAAGTCATGGTAATGTTTGCCTATAGCTTCATACGCCTCTGTAATGTGCTCAAGAGAATTAGCCTCCTGAAAAAGTTGAAGGGCTTTTTGGTAATACTCAAGGGTAGACTCAAAATCATTCTCCTTCCGGTAATGCTGTTTGCCTATGTTAATCAATGCCTTGCCCTGTCCAATGGTGTAATTGATTTTTTTGGCCAGTTGGTAGGCGGTGTTGGCATACTCCAAGGCAATGTCTTGATCAATAGCTAAATGCTCGTGGGCAAGGGTATTCAATACATTTACTTTGCTGGAGTCTTCGGGCAACACCAATAGTTTGGTGTTAAGTTCATTGATTTTGTCACAATTTTTTTGCGCCAGCAAATGCCCCGCACCTAAAATGAAAACCCATAAAATAAATATGATTTTTTTACCCATTTTTAATTTTTTTCTACAGGTGATATTGTATGATAACTTATCCCGAAAACCTTATGCCAAAGCTAACGAAGTATACAAAGGTGAAGTTAATAAGTTTATACAACAAATCAGTGGGTTTAGAGTAATTAGCCATTTTTTTTGCTTTTGAGTGAGCCGTTAGCCTTTCTGTTCTTCGTTGGGGTGAGCTTTTAGCCTTTTTGTTCTTCGCTGGGGTTAGCTTTTAGCCTTTCTGTTCTTCGTCGGGGTGAGCTTTTAGCTTTTTAGTTCTTCGTTGGGGTGAGCTTTTAGCCTTTTTGTTCTTCGTTGGGTTTAGCTTTTAGCTTTTTAGTTCTTCGTTGGGGTGAGCTTTTAGCCTTTTTGTTCTTCGTTGGGGTGAGCTTTTAGCCTTTCTGTTCTTCGTTGGGGTGAGCTTTTAGCTTTTTTGTTCTTCGCTGGGTTTAGCTTTTAGCCTTTTTGTTCTTTGCTGGGGTTAGCCTTTTTGTTCTTCGTTGGGTTTAGCTTTTAGCCTTTCGGTTCTTCACTGGGTTTAGCTTTTAGCCTTTCGGTTCTTCACTGGGGTGAGCCTTTAGCTTTTTTGTTCTTCGTCGGGGGTGAGCTTTTAGCTTTTTTGTTCTTCGCTGGGTTTAGCTTTTAGCTTTTTCTTGCTTTCGCAAATATGACAGTTACTAAGTATCGCCAAACAAAAGCTAAAGGCTAATCGGAGCTCAAAAAAAGGCTAAAAGCTAAGGGCTAAAGGCTAATCGGAGTTCAAAAAACCTACAAACAACCAAACAAAAGCTAACAGCTAATCGGAGCTCAAAAAAAGGCTAAAAGCTAATGGCTAAAGGCTAATCGGAGTTCAAAAAACCTACAAACAGCCAAACAAAAGCTAACAGCTAATCGGAGCTCAAACTACCAACCCCTTCAACTTCTGATACTCCACCTCATTAAAATTATCGATAGACTCTTCAATGGCGGTTTTCCACTGCACAAGGGTAGGATTTTTCTCTTGGTCAAGCGGCTTTAATATACTCAATAGCGTAGTTACCTCGTAAAACTCAACCTTGTTAAGGGCTTGCACAAATGGCTTAAGTGCTTGTTTTTCTTCCTGACTCAAAACTATTGCAGTAGCTTCTTTGTCAGCTTCTATAGGGTGGGCTTGCTTAGCAGCACCAGAAGTAGTATTTTTTTCCTGTAACTCAGTTCGGGGTAAGTCAAACATAAACGTGGTACCCACCCCTACCTGCGATACTACCTTGATTTTACTTCGATGTGACTCTACTGCCATTTTACAAAAAGTAAGTCCTATTCCCGTAGAACTGGTATTGGCAAACTCACGGGCTTCAAGCTGCATAAAAGGTTCAAAAATTTGCTTAAACTTGTCTTCCGGTATTCCCTGACCACTATCGGCAATGGCAAAATGAATGTACCCCAAAGGGCTTTGATCGTCTGCGGGCAGCATCTCAGCCGAAAGCATAATTTTACCCCCCGGATCGGTATACTTAATCGCATTACTTAGCAAGTTTTCGTATACCCTACCTATGTACTTACTGTCGTACTTGGCGTAATACTCAGTAGGCACATTATTTTCTATAACAATGCTTTTTTCTCTAATTGCTGAACGCAAAATATTGACTGCATTTTGTATCCCTGTAAACATTTGGTGGGCAGCAAGTTGCAAAGGCAGTTCAGAATTGGCATAAGTCTGAATAGCCAGCATATCTTCTATGTATACTTTAATGCGTGTACTTGCTTGATGAATGTCCTGCAAACGTTTTTTTATTTTAGGGTTGATGTTATAGTTCGTTGCCTCCATTTTACTATTTACCAGCACTGCCCCCAAAGGATTTTTCAGGTCGTGTACAATCATATTGGTCAGCTTATCCTTATACTTTTGCAGCTGATCCAGTTTTTTATTTGCCTCCTCCAGTTTACGATTCGCAACTTCCAATTCTTTCTTCTTTTGCAGCTCTACAATGTTGCGCTGAAGCGCTTCGTTTTGTTGCTCTATTTGCCCTTTACTTTGAGTAAGCTGGGTGTTTACTGCATTGAGCTTTTGGATCATATTTTTGCGACGGCGGTTCGACAGGATAAATACCAACAATAAAATTAATAACAGCAGGCTGATAAGAGAGGCTATGATAATATTGAAACGATGGCGGGCTACTTGAGCCCTTTGTTCTGCCGAAAGGCGTTCCTTGTCTGCCCTGAGGCGTTTCTTTTCTTCTTCGGCCGCCAAACTATCTGCCCTTACCCTCTTTAAGCGTTCCTGAATAGTAGTGTAGCGTAAATCGGCATCTTTAAGCTCTTTATTAGCAGACCTTATATTTTGCAATTTGCCTCTCAGTTCTTCTACGTTGCCCCCACGTTGTTTAAGCTCATCTTCGAGGCTTTTTACTACCAATAACAACTTTTTTACGTCAGCGTCTTCTTTTACCTGTTCCGACAACCGATTGATTTGGCGTTTGAGGGTATTGATAGAATCTTTTTCAGAGTTCAACTCATTATTCTTACGATTAATCTCCATAACCAACGCCTGTATTTTGGTTTGAAGTGTGGCAATAGAGTCCAGTTTTTCTTCTTCCTCCTTTTCCAAGTTTTTTATTTCAGCCTTTGCTTGCTTTATATCCTTGAGGTAATTGTTTTCTTGGGTGAGCATTCTTTGCAGGTTTTTCTGCAGCAGGCTCAGGCTATCATCCAAGGCTTTGCTTCGATTAATAATACGCAGAATGTTGCTTTGTGTACGGGCTATTTTCTTAGGAATGGCTTTCTTTAAACTATCGTATTTTGCCAAAGTTTGCAAGGCGGGTTTTGCCTGGTCAGAGTCCAGGCTTAAACCTCGTGCCCGTATATTAGGCTTGTTTAGGTCAAAGCGCAGACGGTTGTTTACTACCTTTAGGTTTATACAACTTTGGGCAGCCAGTACCGGAAATAGTTTGGGTTTGGTAAAAAGGTCTTGCTTTTCGCTCACTATCAAGCAATGTACCTCCCTGAGGCGGGCAAATACTATCTTCAGGTTTAGGTTGCTGCTTTCGCTAATAAATAGTACGTGGCAGGGTCTTATTTGCAGCACATTGGTAAAGTGGATGACTTCAGTGTTTACACCCGCTATTTTTTTTTGCGACAAGTAATTATTCATTAAACGATATACATATTTATCGCCCAGAATACCTATCCTAAACTTTTTGCCGTAAGCAGCACTTACCGGCCAGTTAACATGCTCGGTAAACTTGTGTAAAAAAAGTGCCTGGTAGGTGTAGTTTTTGGTTTGGGCATAGGTTTTTAGTACAAAGCCTCCGACAAGCGACAGGAGTATTGTAAAGATAAAAACCTTGGTAATATGTAGAAAAATTCTCGCCATCTAAAACTTACAACCAGATTGTATGGTGGGTGAAAATCAATAAATTAACCATTGGAAACAAGTTCTCAGGCAATAGATTTTACCAATTCTTTATATTCCAGTTCATTATAGTTGTCAATGGCATTTTGCAACGCCTTTTTCCACTGAGCCAGGTTAGCGTTTTCGCTGGTATTGAGCCTTGCCAGTACCTCTTCCAAATCGCTTACCTCGTATAACTCATAATGATTCAATTCTTTGACAAAAGGGCGCAACACCGACTTGTCTTCCTCGCTTAATTGAATAGTGCTTTGTGCACCCATTGGGGCTGTGCCATTCTTTTTACTTTTGCCATTGAGCGTGCTTACCGAGGTTTTGCCTGGCAAATACGATTTTTTGGGTTTCTTATGGGTATAGGCAAGATCAAAGGTAAAAGTGGTACCTTGCCCCAGCTCTGAGGTAACTCCTATTTTGCTTCCGTGCGACTCTAGGGCTATTTTACAAAAAACCAACCCAAGGCTGCTAGAGGTTTCACTGGCAAAATGTCGGGCGTCTTTGTTTACAAAGGGTTCAAAAATCTCTTTGAACTTTTCTTTTGAAATGCCTTCGCCTGTATCTGAGAAGCTTACGTGAATAACTTGCCCCTTTACCTCAGCATCGAAGCGAATGCTGCCTCCGGTAGGGGTAAACTTGATAGCATTGTTGAGCAGGTTGATAAACACCCGTTCTATAAATTTAAAGTTAAATAAACTGTACAGGTTTTCAGGAAAGTTGTTGTGTACCTGTAGGCTTTTTTGTTTGATAAAAGGGCGCATTTGTGCCACCGCCATTTCTGCTACTTCATACAATGAATTACTTTCGGTGGCTATCTTCAAGCCAGAGTAAGCATATTTTTGAATGGCCACAATATCGTCTATGTACGATTCTATGCGTTGGCTTGCAAAGTGAATTTCGCCCAGACGCGCCTTGAGGGTTTCTTTGGGGCAATCGGCGGTTTCTTCGGTACTATACCCCATGATTACGTTGAGCGGGTTACGCAAGTCATGCGCAATGGTAGTAGTGAGAATTTCCTTAGAGGTTTGAATCTGCTCTAATTCATCATTTTTTACTTTAATCTCTTGCTGCCCTATTGCTAGTTCTTCTTTACTGCGTTGTGCCTCTAGCAAGGTTTGTTGCAATGTTTTGCGTCCACGGCTTCTCAGGTAAAACACTAGCACCAATACCATAAGCACCAACACCAGTGCTACCAATCCAAAAATCTGCCACTGCGTTTTTTTCTTGCGTGCCTTAATCAAGTCTTGCTTTCTTTGTTCGGCTTCTTGTCGTTTCTGGATGTTATGCGTTAGCAACTCATCCTTTTCTTTCAGGCTTTTGTTTAGTTGGGCAAGTTTGCCTTGAACCAATTCATTGTGGCTGTCTTGGGTGCTCACCATAGACTCCTTAAGCGTGCCTATTTCTTGCTTTAAACTATCAATGGTTTGTTTGTTGGTTTCTTTGTCCAGCAATATCTGATTGGTCAGGCGATCTATTTTAAAAACCAAGCCAGCCAAGTGTTCTACCTCGGCAGGGTGCAATGGTTTGCCTTTCTTGAGTTTATTGATAATAGAGCGTGTTCTTGTCTTTGGATCGTTAATTTTCTCTATGGTATTTTCAGCAATCAACGGTAGCTTAGTGGTGGGGGTTTGTTGCTTGGGCATCTGTTTGTATAGCTTCATCAGCACTTGGTTACCTCTAATTTGTGCCGGAGTTTTCATTTCAAAACCCTTTTTGCGTGCCGCCATTTTGCCAATATCAAATTGATCTGGCGAAACTGTAATTTCAAGCTTAAAATTGCCCAAACGATTGGTAAGTGTATAATAATTAGGAAAGTTTTTGAGGTACACCTTGGCGTGGTCTACCGGAAGACTCTTGTCGTCTACCACTTTGCCCGAAAGTACTGTTTGAGCACCAGCAGTAGTATACAACAGTGAACAAAAACTAATAAAAAATATATAAAAAGGGTATTTCATAAACCTGTAAGAGTCGCTTTTATCAAATATAACGAAATATTTTCAAAATAATATGGCTGTTGAGTGTACAATCTGGTATAAAACAAGCTGACTGTGCCAAAGATCAACGGTAAAATACAATGATCATTATTTTTATACAAAACTAAAAAAATGTTTGCAATCAAACCTTTGTCCAGCGTTACAAGCACCACGACTTGCCACATACACAAGCTTCTACAAAGTAGTGTTTTGCCCGGCAGCTTTGGGGTACTTTATTGTAATTAGGTAAATGATATACCCTTCTCTCAAAAGATAGAACAAGCAAAGAAGTATTTAAACCAAATAAATTGTTAGAAAAGTTTTTTTATTTATTTGTTTTTAATAATTAGAAAACCTTAACTTTGCAGCCCTAAACTAAGAAAATTGCGGAAAGTATGTATAACATAATAATCGTCTTAATCATCGTTGTTGCCGTATTGTTGGTATTAGTAGTATTGGCACAAAACTCTAAAGGTGGCGGATTGAACAGCTCGTTTGGTGGTAGCTCAAGCCCAATGATTGGAGTAAAAAAAACAGGAGACTTGCTGGAAAAAGTTACTTGGGGGTTTGCTGTGGCATTGTTTGTACTAGTATTAATTACTAAAATACCTGCAATTAGTGGAAAAGGTGGAAGCTCAGGAGACGAAAATCCAGAAGGCATTGAAGCTGGTGTTCCAGTGAATACCCCTAAAAAAACTACCCCATCTAACAAAACTACCAAACCTGCTGAAGGCACCAACAAGCCTGCTGACAAGAAATAATCCCAATAATTAATCGGCAGTATCGCCCATCACAAAAAATTAGACTGGAAGTGTAATTCGTTACACTTCCTTTTTTTATGCCCAACAAAGTAATGCACATGTGCGGTCAGTTTCAGAATATTTGTTAATATTGAACAAACGAACAACCCAAAACTTACTTTGTTATATGCTATCCAGAAAACTTATACTTATCCCTTTGTTAATGGTGGCTTTTGCGTGTACAAAAGACCAGTCAAAACAAGCCGGTGACTCTACCAAAGTAATCAACAAGAAAGACACAGCAAAAAAAGTCAAATTACCACCCCAAAAAAATTATAAAAGAATTGTCACTATAGGCAAAAGCATTACCCAAATCGTATTTGAACTGGGAGTGGGCAACAAAGTAGTAGCAGTAGACAGACGTACTTCGCACGATTCGTTGCCGCAGGTAGGCTATGGACGGGTGCTCAGAAGCAAACTGGTAATGAAACACGAACCCGACCTCGTGTTGTCAGACATCAAAGGTAGTCCGGAAGAAAAAATGAATAACATTTTGGCAGAAGGTGTAGATTATGTGCGATACAACAACCCACCCAACATCGATTCTACCAAGGCATTGGTCAAAAAAATTGCGCTAAGACTAAATAAGAAAACTGCCGGAGAAAAGATTATACAACGCCTGGACAGCACTTTGCGACTGATTCCGACGATGAAAAAAAATCGTAAGGATACCGTAAAAGTAATGTATGTGCTGGCACGAGGTACCAATATACTGGTAGCAGGTCACAAAACAGCGGGAGAAGCTATCATTCAATTGGCTATAGCCAAAAATGCAGCCGATGTACTTGCCATTGAAGGAATGCGTAGACTTACCCCCGTAATGATGCAACAAGCCAACCCCGACTATATACTCATGAGCAATAAAAGCTGGGACAGTATTGGCGATAAGATGTTTGAAATGCCCGTATTGTTCGATTCCAGAGCAAGGCGAATGGGGCGCATTATTCACCTCGACGAAGAGGCACTGCTGGGCTTTGGGCTTGACGCTCCACAAACGGCCATAGAACTGTGTAAAAAGCTATATCAATAATTAGTGCCGAAAACTTAGTTAAATCCTGCTTTTTTATACATTTGCAAAGCATTTTTGAATTAATTAAATCATACATAAAAATGAATAACGAGCAGAGTTTGGCATTTTTGAGCAAACTGGAAAAAGTCATCCAAGACCGTCTGCAAAACCCATCAGAAGGGTCTTATACCTCTAAAATAGCCCAAAAAGGAGTAAATAAAGTGGCACAAAAAGTAGGGGAAGAAGCTGTAGAAACAGTGATAGAAGCCATAAATGGTACTGAAGAGTTGCTCAAAGAAGAAGCCGCTGATTTGATTTACCACCTACTACTACTGCTCAACTATAAAGGGTTAGAACTCAAGGATATAGTAGAAGTCTTAGAAAAAAGGCATTCATAAGATGCTTTTCTGACAAAAGTGTTCACCAAAGGTGAGATGCTTAACATAAATTCAAAGAAAGGGCATTATTAGAGAGCTGTCAAAAAAAACCCCGTGCTATGATCAATAGACGGGGCTTTGTATAATATAACTTGTCCAAAATATTTACTCTACTACTTTTTCTATATAGTTAGAGTTGAGCAAGCCCAGTGCACCCATATATTTTAGTTTAAAGGCTACCAAGTCGCCTACTTTATAGTTTTTTTTATTGTCCTTTAAGTCAAGTATCAACATGTCAGAACTGGCGCCTACCACCTCCAGGCCTTTGTCTTGTGGAATCAAAAAATCGGGATTAATGTCAAGCAAACCAACGTCTAGGATACCCCTAAAAGTAGTGCGCCCAAAATCCTCTTCATTTAATTCAAATACTTCACCACTGGGGTTTTCGGCAAGCACTCCGGCAGGTACTATCGGCTTTTCGTTTACTTCTATAATCTCGGCAAACAGCTCCAATACATCAGTTTCCATGCCGTCTATAATCGAGTTATCAAACAAATTGTTTCCCCAAAACAACGCCTCTCCCAAACGAAAGTGATTGACACCATCAGGTAATTGTTTGTGTAATAGTAAGGGTAACGTAACGGTGGTTCCAGCAGATATAAAGGGGATTTGTCGCTTAAATTTCAATTCAATAATTTGCTTGTAAAGGCTCAGCTGAATCAGTTTATCTTCTGAAGGCATTACTCCATGCAAACAATTCAAGTTGGTACCCAGCCCTACCACTTTGATATTAGGTAGTTGAAATATTTTTTCATAAAAATCAATAATCTCCTCCCTCATTACTCCTTCTCGCAAGTCACCCAACTCAAGCATAATCACTACCCGATGGGTTTTATCCTGGCGTTGGGCTTCTTCTGATAACAATTTAATTGTAAAGTATTCGGTATTAAGACTAACATCAGCATAAGTAACAATACTTTTAATGCTACGTTTTGCTGGCGGCTTAATATATACAGTAGTAATATCTTTGTTAATCTTCTTGATTAATTTAAGGTTACTGATACGTGAGTCACACAACTCTGTTATTCCGAGGTTTATTACCTCCTCGATGTATTTCTGATTACCACAAAGAAGCTTTGTAACAATGCCCCATTGAATATTCTGCTGACCGAATAAGCTTTGTAAAAATTGATAATTATGCTTTAACTTGTTTCTGTAAAGTTTTATAAATGCCATGTATCTGGTAATTGGTTAAAAATATATTCAATGCCCTAACTCACCACTTTACGTGGTATACTCATAGGCAATCTTGTCAAAAGCTCGTAGTTTAGTTGATTAGTAAATTCTCCGAAGGAAGCCACCGAAATACTCAAATCGCCCTGTGACCCTATCAATACTACTTCGTCACCCGGTTGAGCCTCAGGCGCTTCTGTAAGGTCTACCAAAATCAAATTCATATTTACTGTTCCTATCACACTTAGTTGTTTGCCACGGATAAGTACCCTTCCCTGGTTGCTCAGCAAACGGCTATAACCCTGAGCATAACCCACTGGCACCACTGCAATGCGTGAATCGGCAGCAGCCATGTAAGTAGTGCCATACCCTACAAACTCCCCTGTACTTACCTCTTTGGTTGACATAATGCTACTTTTCCAGTTTAGCACTCTGGCAAGTGGATCAGTTTTATCTTCTTTATTCTTAATATACTGAATGAGGGTTTCCTGGGTAGGAAAAAAACCATACTGCAGAATCCCTACTCTTACCATATCCATACGGGTTTGTGGATAAGATACCAACGCTGCAGAACAGGCTGTATGTTGATATTTAGGCGATATTTCGTGCCTGGATAACAACCTGGTTCGCCGTTTGTATTCGTGAATCTGGGATTTTACTCTGGCATAATTGGCAATACTCTCGGCACCCGCGTAGTGCGTACACACTCCCTCTAAGTGAAAACAATCAGGGTATTTCTTTAACAAGTCAATTGCCTTAAGTAGTTCATCTTCTTCCAGTCCTAAGCGATTCATACCTGTTTCGAGATGTAAATGAATGCGTACCTGCGCCTTGTTTTTAGCCGCAAGTTGCAAGGAAGTTTCGAGCCTGCCTAAATCAAAAATAAAAAGCTCTACATTATTTTCAATCGCCCACAATAGCTCTTCGTTGTCAATGTACCCCATAATCATGACTTTAGAGCCATGTTGCTGATTTTGCACCACTTGTAAGGCCTCATCTGCCGAAAACACACTAAAATGTCGTACTCCTGCCTTTTCAGCCATTGGCACAAACAAGTTTATACCATGCCCATAAGCATTGCCCTTAATTACCGAGGACATACGTACCCCATCGCCTGCCAGTTGCTTAATAAAATTGATATTTTTTTGTAATGCCGATTGGCTTAACTCTATAATGGATGTCTCAAACATTGGTTAATTACTGATTTGCAATAAATTATATATTATTCATCAAAACTATTTTGTCATTATACTCTAAAAATACTCCCTGAACATCACCAATTAAATATATATTATACAATGTAGGTTCATATTATTCGCCCAGGTCAACTTATGATAACTACACGGCGACTAATTAAAGTATTTTTTTTATTCTCTAATAAAAAGTTTTATTCCTACCCAGTTAACACGTGTTTATGAAAGCTTTACTAATAAACATAATAAGTCATCGATTGTTGGGTACTATGGATAGGGAAAAGGTGCAAAAATAGATTGACAGAATAGACAAACATTCACAGTCATCCTATACTTTAGATGATTGAGCAACTAAAATAAGTGGGTTTAGTTAAAAAAAAGCAACCAATAGATAAAAATAAATATGACAAAAGCAAGTAAACCTCTCTAAATCAGTCATTTTACAAGGTTTTCCGTCTAAAGCTTGCTTTTTCCGATCAAAAACCTAGACTGATGATCTTACACCAAATTTTAAAACACACTTATTATGCACATCGTAGACATCCTTATTTTTATAGTGTATTTACTCGGAATGTTGGGGATTGGCTGGTACTTTATGCGCCAAAATCAAAACAAGGAGGACTACTACGTGGGAGGTAGAAATATTGGCAGTTGGCACATAGGTTTGTCAGTAGTGGCAACTGACGTAGGTGGGGGCTTTTCTATTGGTTTAGGGGGATTGGGATTTGCTATGGGGTTAGCTGGTAGCTGGTTACTATTTACAGGGCTACTAGGTGCCTGGCTTGCGGCGGTTTTTCTTATTCCTAAAATCAAAAAACTGGAAGAAAATCACACATTTTACACCTTCCCTCAAATCTTTCAACATTTCTACAACCCTAAGGTGGCACTCATTGCGGGTATTATTTCAGGTATTGGTTACATAGGCTTTACCAGTTCACAAATTCTGGCAGGAGCCAAACTAGCCTCTGCTACGGTCAAGTCTCTGGATATGACCACAGCCTTGATTATCATGGGCGTGGTAGTAGTGGTATATACCGTAATGGGTGGCATCAAAGCCGTCATTTACAGCGATACTATACAGTGGATCATATTGATGAGTGGGCTTATCTTTATTGGTATCCCTATTGCCATTTACAAGCTAGGTGGTTGGGCTAACATCCGGGCAGCATTGCCTGCCAGTTTCTTTGACATTACCAATGTATCGTTCATTCAAATCATCAACTGGGGCGTAAGTATCATTCCCATCTGGTTTGTAGGTATGACCCTCTACCAGCGTATTTATGCTTGTGCTGGAGAAAAACAAGCCAAAAAAGCCTGGTTTATTGCTGGCGTATTCGAGTATCCTATTATGGCATTTATGGGGGTCATGCTTGGTTTATTGTCACGAGTAGCCGCCGATGCAGGCATGTTTGCCTCTTTAGGCTACGAATCGGTAGCCAACCTTGACAAAGAGATGGGATTACCCTTACTTTTGCGTACCGTATTGCCTGTAGGCTTTTTAGGCATCATGCTTTCTGCCTACTTTTCGGCCATTATGTCTACCGCTGATAGTTGTCTCATGGCAGCTTCGGGCAATGTAGTTACCGATATTCTGGGGCGTTTTTTCAATTTTTCCGATCAAAAAATGTTGCGGGTATCACAGCTGGCTACGCTGGCTATAGGAGCTTTGGCTTTATTTCTGGCCACATTTATCCAAAACGTGCTCAGTCTTATGTTATACTCTTATTCCTTTATGGTATCAGGGTTGTTTGTACCTTTGTTGGGCGCTTTGTATTGGCGCAAAAGTCACCCCACTGCTGCTATTTGGGCCATGCTACTGGGCGGTATTACTACAGTGATTTTATCAATATTGGTTTCGGGCAAATACTTCTCGCTACCTTTGGGCTTAGACGCCAACATTTTCGGCATTAGTATGTCATTGATTACATTTATAACTTTATCAAACATTTTTCACAAAAAAAGAATCGTATGAGTTTTAAAACTGAAACATTAGAACCATCAAACAATCATTCTGAAACTATTTTAAACGATATTACTCAATTTTTATTCACTCACCTGGGCAAATATGGCGACCCTGCCAATGATATACGCAAAGCTATAAATTATGCCCTAAGCACCGAGCAAGGCAAAGGAGGCAGAGTATTGGCAATGCGCGATGAAGCTAAAGACAATCAAGTAATAGGGGCAGTAGTGCTCAACGAAACCGGAATGAAAGACTATATCCCCGAAAATATTTTGGTATACATTGCGGTACATGAGGGCTATCGGGGAGCTGGCATAGGTAAAAAACTGGTAGAAGCTGCACTCAAATCGGTCAATGGTTCGGTAGCGTTACACGTAGAACCTGACAACCCCGCCAAAAGGTTGTATGAACGCCTTGGATTTACCAACAAATATTTGGAAATGCGCTGGCAAGCTCAAGACTAAGATTTTGAAGTCACACCGACTTCCTCTTACTAAAAACAGGTGCCCAAATCCGGTACCTGTTTTTTTTATTGATGATTCAAACGAGTAAAAATTAAATTACTCAACACTTTTGCTCCTTGTTTGTTCAAATGATCTGGATCGTAAAACATTCCAGGCTCATCAAACTGTTGACTATAGTCCCAGTATTCAAAACTGCCTGACTTTTTCAATTCTGTAAGAGTTTTTTGAAATTGATGGAATACTTTAGAAGGTATTTTGGCAAAAAAACTAGGGTGCAATGGAAAGCCCACAAATATCAACCTGATCTGTTGTTGACTACAATAAGTCACTATTTTTTTGAGATAAGCCAGTTGTAACGAAGACAGTTGATAACGATAAGCACCAAACACTGTTTGTAATCGACGATGAATGTCTTGTGCTGTTACCTCTCCCCTGCTCTTATACCCCTTATAGCCACCTAATAAATTGGAAGCAACGGGCGACTTTAGCCTTGTTCCCAAAAAAGGAAACCACTGTTTGGCTCTAAACATTGCCCATTGCTCAAAAGGGCACGCTTGATGCAGCAATTGTTGTGTTTTTGGAGTGAGCAACTCATACAAGTAATTATACTGGGGTTCGCTCAGCAAACCGTTTTTCAGCGCATCATCATTATTTTTTTGCAGATGTTGCGGGTTCAACGCTACCAGCACAGTTTTAGGCATTAAAAGTTTGATTTTAAGATAAGTAAAAATAAATAATTCACTCGGAAAGGCCAGGTTGATCGCTTGGGTTTGATCGTTGGTATAACCACCAAAATGCATGTGCGAATTGCCCAGCAACAGTATTGGTTGCCTTTTAGTAATGACTAATTTTTGCGCAATTATTTGCTTGACCTTTTTTTGTTGCCACAAATACCACCCTTCTACTGCAAGCAATACCAATAGGAACAGGCTTATAGAAACTACTTTATTTTGTTGCATACCAATGCAAGTTCTAAAATTGGAAATAAATAAACTGTGCTCCCCGAAACACCCCAAAAAGCATAATCGCCCAGAATAAACCCGTTAATATGCCAAAGCGTACCCAATACCGCCAACCATTGTTTGAGGTTGTAGGAATAAACCATTTTTTTTGCTGCCCCCAATCAAGTAACACCAACACTACCGCAAAAAAACACCCCACTTTAGGAAAGGTTTCTAAGTCAAACGCACCTACTACCTGCACTATCCCCTCTCCTATTTGTCTGATTATTTCTATTGCCTGTGACACATTTTGCGCCCTAAATATGACAAACGCCAGTGCGACCCAATGAAATACCCAACATTGTTTCAAAAACCTTAAAACAGGATACTGAATGGTTGGCCTCAACCACGGACGCTCAGCCATTAACAGTGCTCCGTGCAAAGCTCCCCAGAGCACAAAAGTCCAGTTAGACCCGTGCCACAAACCACCCACAAGCATTGTAATCAATAAGTTACGATAAGTAAATAAAGTTGCCCAACGCTTGGATTGGCTACCACCCAAAGCAAAATATACATAGTCGCGGAGCCAAAACGACAATGAAATATGCCACCTACGCCAAAACTCTTGAAAAGAAGAAGCAAAATAAGGTTGTCGAAAGTTTTGATGCAAGCGTACACCCAACAACAAGGCAATGCCTAGGGCAATGTCAGAATACCCTGAAAAATCGGCATAAATCTGTATTGCAAAGGCATACATACCCCACAAATAGTCTACTACCTCTACCCGAATTTCAGGGTTAAAAACCTTCTCAACAAAAGGTGCAAGGTTATCAGCCACGACCATTTTTTTGAAAAAACCCAGTGTAATCCAATAGATGGCTTCTTGGCTAAACCTTAATTTAAGTTGGTTGAACTGAGGTAATAAATCGCAGGCACGTTCAATCGGACCAGCAATCAATTGTGGAAAAAAGCTTACGTATAAAGCAAGATTTATAATACTTTTTTCTGCATTTAGCCGACGATGGTACACATCTAAAGTATAACTAATTGTTTGAAAAGTATAAAAAGAGATACCAAGCGGTAATACAAGGTGCCAAGTAACCCAGGAAACCTCCACACCTAAAAGGTTTGCCAAAGACACTATATTGTCGCCAAAAAAGTTGGCATACTTAAAAAATACAAGTACGCCCAAGTTGAAAAAAAGACTAAGAAAAAGGTAGGTCTTACGGATTCTGCTTTGCGTAGCTCGCTCAATTTGACGAGCACAAATGTAGTCTAACAATGTAGAAGAAAGCAACAAAAAAACATACTCAAAACGCCAAAAGGCATAAAAAGTATAACTTGCCACTAACAAACCTTGCTTGCGGTAATTAGAAGGTAAGAGCTTGTATATCAGAAGAAAAACTCCAAAAAACAGCAGAAATGTAAATGAGTTAAAAAGCAAGTTGTCTTTTTTTAACTAAAAAGCTGAATATCTGCAATATTGGTTAAAAGGCATAAAAAAAGCTCCTAAAAAATTAGGAGCTTAATGTCTTTTTTGTGAAAGTTGGTGTTAGAAAATGATTCAATCACCCATTTCTTTAAATTATACATTCATCAATGAGTCACGGCGACGCATTTTTCCAGCAGGTATTCCAAACATCATTTTAAAACGACGGCAGAAATAAGCGGTATCTTTGTAACCTACCTCTGAACCGATCTCACGAATGCTCTTGTTAGAAGTACGCAACATGTGTACTGCTTTTTCCATTCGTTGGTACTCGATATAATCCTGGGGATTAATGCCAGTCAACATCTTAAAGTACTGCCCAACATAATCTTCAGAGACATTTGCTACACTAGCCAATACTTTGTTTGAAAGATCTCCACCTAAGTATTCTTTGATATAGTTGAATATATCTATCAAACGTGGGTCTTTGAAATAAGTACTGTTTGTGGCGAGTCGCTCTACAAACATGTTGTTTTTAAGAATATAACGGATAATCTCAACCGCAATTTGTTCTGTTTTAAGGTGAACCATACGGCTTTTACCCGGCATATCGCCTAAGCTTTCTACTACAACTTCTTTTACTATACGCGCCAATCCAGCGTTATTGCTTATAATAAAAGGAGGTATGTCTAATGAAGCAAAGAAACTGATAGAGTCAAAGACCTTTGATTCGAAAGCCACATAACTAAAAGATGTAGGTAGCTTGCCTACCAGTGTAGCATCTTCGTTGGCTTCAAAATACTGGTCTTTATTGCTTATAAATTCTTCGTTGTTGATAATGTTCTCTTCTGCATTGTTGCCATACCAGATAGTAGATTGCTTACCACCAGGAATAAACAGCATGTCTCCTTTTTCAACAACTTCGGTTCCGTCACCAAAAGATATTTCGCCATCATGAAGCAACAAAATATAATTTTCTACATCATAATGATTCTCCACTTTTGTAGATTGTAGGATTTTTATATTTTTACCTCTTCTGTACTTAACACCCAGTGACTCAATTATTTTATTGTAATCTTCCATTATCTTTAATAGTTTAACTCCCGAATTCAGAACGAGTTATATACTTGAGAATTGCACTAATCCAACTTCGCGTAAAGGTAAAAAATAAAGCGTATGCAAGCAAATGCACATACACTTTATTTTACATCAAGTATGTTTTAAGCTTAAAATGCGATTATTTCAAGATTCCACGCGAGATCACAATCTTCTGAACTTCAGAAGTTCCTTCGTAAATCTGTGTAATTTTCGCATCACGCATCAATCTTTCTACATGGTATTCTTTTACATAACCATAGCCTCCGTGTACCTGAACAGCCTCTACGGTGGTTTCCATTGCTACTTTTGAAGCAAACAACTTAGCCATTGCACTCAATTGTGCATAGTCTTGTCCCATATCTTTGGCACGGGCAGCTTTTAGTACAAGCAAGCGGGCAGCTTCTATGTTGGTAGCCATATCAGCCAATTTAAAAGCAATTGCCTGGTGTTGATGAATAGGTTTACCAAAAGCCTTTCTCTCTTGTGCATATTTAAGGGAAAGCTCATAAGCTCCTGAGGCAATTCCCAAAGCTTGTGCAGCAATACCAATGCGCCCACCATTGAGGGTTTTCATAGCAAATCTAAACCCAAAGCCATCATCTCCAATACGGTTCTCTTTAGGCACTTTTACATCAGTAAACATCAACGAATGTGTATCAGAGCTACGAATCCCCAACTTATCTTCTTTTTTACCCACTACAAATCCTTCCATCCCCTTTTCTACAATCAGCACATTGATGCCTTTTTGTCCTTTTTCGGGATAAGTTTGAGCAATCACCAGATAGATATCGGCAATACTTCCATTGGTAATCCAGTTTTTGGTACCGTTCAACAAATAATAATCACCTTTGTCTTCGGCAGTTGTACGTTGCGAGGTAGCATCAGAACCAGCTTCAGGCTCTGACAAACAAAAAGCACCAATTTTTTTACCTGATGCTAAAGGCTTCAGGTATTTTTCTTTTTGTTCCTCACTTCCATAAGCTTCTAATCCCCAACATACCAGTGAATTGTTCACAGACATAGCTACTGAGGCAGAAGCATCAATCTTTGATATTTCTTCAATGGCTAACACATAAGATACAGTGTCCATTCCTGCACCTCCGTATGTTTCGTCTACCATCATTCCCATAAAACCTAGCTCTCCCATTTCTTTGAGTTCGGCAAGTGCAGGGGTTTGGTTGGTATCGCGTTCTATCACACCAGGCAAAAGCTTGGTTTGGGCAAAATCACGGG
The DNA here is from genome assembly GCF_947493425.1 of uncultured Microscilla sp. GTDB lineage: Bacteria > Bacteroidota > Bacteroidia > Cytophagales > Microscillaceae > Microscilla. Next base: position 85,684 of record NZ_CANLRP010000006.1, read on the forward strand.
CAGCATCTCTTACTTCTATATGTTCTTCAGTCAAATAATCAGGTGACTGGGTCGGAATTGAAATCGTATCAGGCATAGAAAATATTAGTATTGTTATATTTTAATGTTATGCAAACATACGATTAATGACCAATAAAAAAAAGCCTGACCACGAATGTATCAGACTTTATACATAAGCTACTACAAGTAGCTTCGCTTAAAATATTGGCAATGAATAGGTTATTCTTTTAGCTCTCACCTTTTAAAGCTTAGAAAATATTTCATTTTGTATTTTTTAAAGAATAATTTTATAGCAAAAAACATATAAATAAAATACAATAAGGTAAAACTAGTCGCTGGCAACCATCTGAAATACATAATATAACAAGAAAGTAAGCGAAGCCAACGCTCCTACTACATAGGTCATAGCAGCCCAGTGTAGGGCATCTTTTGCCATTGCCTGCTCACTGGTAGTCACAATTTTATGATCTTCTATCCAGGCGAGTGCGCGCTTGCTTGCGTCAAACTCTACTGGTAAAGTAATAAAACTAAATAAGGTAATCACAGCATAAGAAGCTACTATAATAGCAAGCACTGTTTGGTAACTAAATAAGTTAAAAACAATGCCTCCGAAAAAGCTTAATATAAAAATTGTGTTCAAAATAGTAGAGCTTGCGTTTTGAACAGGTACCAACATAGAGCGAATTTCGAGCATACTATACGCTTGTGCATGCTGTACTGCATGCCCGGTTTCGTGTGCTGCTACTGCGGCAGCGGCCGCTGAAGCTCCGTGAAACACTTCTTCGCTTAATGCAATGGTTTTAGTGCCAGGGTTATAGTGATCGCTTAGTTTACCTTCTACAGATACTATCTCAACATCGTATATCCGGTGATCCTCTAACATCTTTTGAGCTACCTGAGCCCCTGTAAGACCCGATACGAGCGTTTCTTGTGAATACTCTCTGAACTTTGATTTCAGACGATTTTGCACTAAAAAACTAATGAGTAAGAAAACAACAAAAATGATTACAAATGCCATATACAACTTTATTTAAATGATAATTTAAGTTTGACGCTTTAGTTATACGAAAAATCTCATTTTGAGTTACTGATGTACTTTAAGGATTTTCTCAATGATACTTGACGTAGAGTAACCTTCTACCAACTCAATGGTTTCTACGCTTCCACCATTGGCCAGCACCACATCAGCCCCTACAATATTTTCTATTGCATAGTCATTGCCTTTGGTAAGCATATCAGGCAATAATGTTTTGATCAATTGCAAAGGGGTATCATCACCAAAAAGCACCACTGCATCTACAAACTCAAGTGCAGCAAGCAGTCTTGCTCTGGCTATTTGAGGAATAATTGGACGAGCGCTACCCTTGAGTCGCTTGATGGAGTCATCGGTGTTTAGTCCTACCACTAGTTTATGCCCTAATTGTCGGGCTTTTTCAAGGTAATCGAGGTGCCCCAGATGAACAATATCAAAACAACCATTGGTAAATACAACTTTATTACCAGCTGTTTTCCAAGTACTTATCACGGGCAACAACACTTGTTCAGAAGCGTATATTTTATCAGATGTAGGCATTTATTGTCAAGCTTTAGTAAATCTTTTCAGTATTTTAAAAACAAATTTACACTGAATCGTTCAAACAAATATGAATATCTACTTACGAATTATTAAAAATATTGAATTATGCATGCACCAACAACTGAACTAGTTCTCTTAGAAAACTTTAAAACCGCTAAAATATACCTGGAAGAAGAAAAAAATGCCCTCATTGTAACTATCACCCGCTCTTATATCCCTATGAATGAGTTCAAGGAAATATTCAATAAGGCTTATGAGTTTATTCCTTTGTACTCGATAAACAAGCTCATATTTGATAAAAGAAAATTAATGGTTTTTCACCAACCTTCTATGGAGTGGTATTTTGTTGAATGGAAAGAAAAAGCTTTTAATATGGGGCTAAACACCATCAGAAAGGTATTACCTGATGATAAGATATTCAAACAAAGTGTGAAAATAGGTTGGTCTAAAATAGCAAATGAGCACCCCAACGCCAAATTTCATCAAATGAACATTGCCTACGTTCATTCAATAGAACAAGCACTCAATGACTAGAAAAAAAGAAAGCGGTTATTATACCGCTTTTATTTTTTCCTCTGTCATATCTTCTTCAGGTAAAGCTTGTGCGTTTTGTCTTTTAGTCATGGCGGTGCTCAACCACAGGGCTATCCCACCAATCATAATGGTAACCAGTGTTTGCGCAGCATGCATAAAAGTAACAATACTCAAAACTTCGTCTTTTTGTGGGTGCTTACTTGCCAGATAATACATTAATACGGGGGTAATCAAAATATGGTAGGCACCTATGCCTCCTTGAACTGGAGCAGCCATCCCTATTCCCCCCACTACCAACACCGTAAAACCTACCCAAGGACTAAGGTCTGATGTAATTGGAAAACATTGAAACAACACAAACGCCATCAAATAATACATTGCCCAAATACCAATGGTATGGAACCAGAAGGCTCCTTGGTTTTTTACTTTTAAAATACTTACAACTCCTTCAAGAACTTTCTTGACAATGTCCATCCCTTTAGCATACAAAAGTGATTGCTGTATTTTTTGTTTAAAGCGAAAAAACACCAAGACTGTGAGTAACAGTAAGCCCACCCCGGCAATAACAATTAAATAGAACTTACTTTGTAAACCTGATAGCTTGGAGCTAAAAGTACTGGTAATAATTTGTGTTATCTGATCAACTTCTACGGCGAGCAACATAACAATTAAAGTACCCAATATCAGTACATCAATGATACGCTCTAATACAATGGTACCAAATGCTTTTGTAGCAGGTATACGTTCCATTTTCTGTAATAAACCACTTCTTGCTACTTCTCCTCCACGGGGTACCACTAGATTGATAAAATAGCCTGACATCACGGCAAGAAAAGAAGTATAAAGAGAAGGAGCATACCCCAATGGTTTGAGTATAATATTCCAACGATGAGCGCGCATGAGGTGACTTGTGAAAGTCAAAACGGCAGATAAAACCACCCACCTGTAATCAGCTTTTTTGAAAGCCTCAGTAATTAGTTGAAAGTTAAAATCCTGGAATAGGTAAAGTAATAAAGCTGTAGCTATTGCCAGAGATATTACATATTGCAAAACTTTACGAACAGTTGCGCTCATTGGAAAATATTCAAGTAATGTATGTTATTATAAAGAAGCTAGTGAGGTATTAATCACTTGATTGTTTTCATCAGGAAATATCACCCTTGGCTCATACTTTTTAGCTTCTTCTATTTCCATCATTGCGTAGGCAATAATAATAATCAAGTCGCCCACTTGTACTTTTCGGGCAGCTGCTCCATTCAAGCAAATCTGCCCTGAGCCACGCTCTCCCTTAATTACATAAGTCTCTAGTCGTTCACCATTGTTAATATCAACAACCTGTACTTTTTGATTTTCAAATAACCCAGCAGCATCCATTAAATCTTCATCAATAGTAATGCTTCCTACATAATGCAATTCAGCTTGAGTTACTTTTGCTCTATGTATTTTTGAATGTAAAACTTCTACCAACATTATAAATATTCTTAGTTTCGAAATATTGGAGGCAAAAATATTAAAAAAATGTTACTAAATACTACCTTCCAAAACCAAGAAACCAAATGAAGTAGCGACACACACAATCATATTGTTTTTTGTAGTGCTCTGATAGAACTATTCTAAGACTTAAAAGATGCCCTTTTTATCAAATAAAAATACATTATCAATCAAACGTACATCGCCCAAAAATGCTGCAATACACAAAGACACTTGAAAAGTATCACTTACTGAATCTACAGCTTCCAGAGTTGCACTTTTCACTACTTCAAAGTATTCTAACTGTAAATCATTCAAATCATTGAAAAAATTTTGTATTGTTTGCTTAGTTTTACTCACACCATACCCCTCAAGCAAAGAGTGTCTTGCCAACATCAAGGCTTCATATAATTTGCTGGCTATCGGGCGTTGTGAAGCTGTTAATCTCAAATTACGCGATGACATGGCTAAACCATCATCTTCGCGTACAATAGGACAACAAACCACCTCAAGGTCAAATAACAGGTCTTGTACCAACTGACGAATAATTATAAATTGCTGCAAGTCCTTTTGCCCAAAGTATGCCCGGTGAGGCTTTATTAAGTGAAATAGTTTAGAAACGATCAAAGCTACCCCATTGAAATGTCCAGCGCGGTGCTCACCCTCCATTGTTTGTTCAAGGTGCCCAAAACTAAAAGAAGTTTGCGCAGGAGCAGGGTACATAGTGTGGGCATTGGGCAAAAAAAGTATATCGCAATGGTGGGCCTTCAGAAGTTTTTTATCTTCTTTGATAGTTTTAGGATAATTTTTGAGGTCTTCTACGTTATTAAACTGGGTAGGATTTACAAAAATACTGCAAACTACTACATCATTATCTGCTTTAGCCCGATCGATAAGCGACAAATGTCCCTGATGCAAAGCCCCCATAGTAGGTACAAAACCAATGCTGTACTGCTGCTTCTCGACCTTCAGATGGTTTTTTAGATCAATAATATCTTCAAAAATAAACATGTTTTAATGCAATTCTAAGTCAAATGATCACAATATTAAAGCATTTTGTCTTTAAAAATTGAAATCTGCTATATTTTTTGTAAATTTGCACGCCCATTTTTTTATTTTACCTCATTTCAATTAAGATTTTTGATATGCAAAAGACTCGAGTATTATATGTTGCCAGTGAGATTAACCCTTTCCTTGAAACATCTCAAGTAGCTGATTTTGTTAGGCGGTTACCGCAAGCCATGCAAGAGCGAGGGATGGAAATCAGGATATTGGTTCCTCGTTTTGGTTTGATTAATGAAAGAAAAAATCGTTTGCATGAGGTGGTAAGGCTATCAGGAATCAATATTACGGTAGGTGAAGAGGAAAAGCCACTAGTGATTAAGGTAGCGTCTATACCCAATGCCAAGCTTCAGGTATATTTTATTGACAATGAAGATTACTTCCACCGTAAGTCTGTTTTCTTAGATAAAGAAGATAATTTTTACGAAGACAACGATGAGCGAGCCATTTTCTTCTGTAAAGGCGTATTGGAGACAGTGAAAAAGTTAGGCTGGGCACCAGACATTGTTCACTGTAATGATTGGATCACAGGGTTGATTCCTATGTACTTAAAAACTACATATAAGAATGACCCGGTATTCAAAAACTCCAAATCTATTTTTACCATTTACAATAATTACTTTGAGTATAAATTTGACAAAAATTTGTTAAACAAAGTAAAAATGGTAGATATTGAGGACGACATGCTAACTTCCATGCAATCTACCGACTTTGACGGTTTTGTTAAAGTAGGTATTGAGTATGCAGACGCTGTCATTAAAGCCGAGGAATCTTACAGTGAGAGCCTCAACAAACTTTTCACCGAGTTTGAACAAGACAAAAAAATCGATTCTATCGAAGCAGATGAAAATTTATCGGATTCATATTATAACCTTTACAATGAACTGGTCGGAGTTAATTAAGAGACGCGCGAATTTATTATTACTTATCACCACTTTTTTTATTTCTTGTGAAAGTCCAAAAAATATAGGATTAGATCATCCAAACCCCAATGGTTCAATTGGGGTTTTTTTTGAGGATAGTTTTGACCTACAACCCAAAACAGTGTTGCTTGACAGTATGCCTACCTCAGGTAGCTATACAATGTTAGTGGGCGAACACTCAGATCCTGTGTTTGGAGACATAAAAGCCAACGCTTTTATGGATTTATCACCTTCTTTGCTTGTAGACTCTTCAAAAATCACCCTTACAGGTACCAATCAGGTTTTTCAAAGTCTTACCTTGAATTTAGCGCTTAATTATACCTATGGAGTAGACTTATCACAAACTGATGATCCACAAACAATTGAAGTTTATGAGTTAAAAGACACTATAGACCGAAGTAGAAGCTATACTAACGCGGATATTGTGGAATATGATGCCACTCGTTTGCTTGGTACAGTCACATTTAAACCCAAAGAGCTGCTAGACACCAAAGCTGGTGCATTAGGAGTTGAAATTACTGACACAGACTATCAGCAAAGAATTTTTAATGCTGCTTTGGGCAGAGCTACTGTAGACGAGTTTACCAACCAGGTAAAAGGGCTAGCTATAGTGTATAAATCTGGGAGCAGTAGTGTGGTTATAGGGTTCAATCGTACGCTCTCAAGTTTAAATATGGCATACTTGGCAGAGGTAGATCAAGTCATAAATAACCAAATCTACTCTGTATTTTTTGCCAATTCGTCTAATAGCAACTATCCAGCTTTCAATCAAATTCAATCAACCAATAAGCAAGGTGTACTTAGAGCTCTGAGTAACACCACCACTGAGGTAGAAGGTACTCCCACCTTGCACACTCAAGCAGGTACAGGAGTAGTGGCACGCATAGACTTGGTAGATGTGTTGAAGCTTAAACAAAAGGGAGAGGTGTCTATCAATAAAGCTGAATTAGTTTTTTCGCCATTGTTAGAGACTGTCAACAGTAAAGCACACCCTATACCTTCACACCTCATACTTATACAGGCCAATGGCAATAACTACAACAAATTGTCTAACGGGCTTTTTGACCTATGGATTAATGAAGAAGTGCCCAACCTTGACAACTTTGGACGCCACTTATCAGTGTATAACAGTGTATTTAAACACTACACCTATAACATTACCCAGCAATTACAGCAGGTATTGAATGGTTCACAAGGTACCCAGCTATTTGTAGTGCCCAGTGCCCTTACTAACGACAATGACATTACAGGAGCTATAGGAGGAGGAAGTGTTACCAGGTTAATGATTGATAATCAAGCCTCATCTAATCGTAAAATACAATTGAAAGTGTTTTATACAATTGTAAAACAATAACCCCAATTTTTAGAAGTTTATTCTAAAGCTGTTGGCTTATATACAGGCTTTCTGAACAACAACAGAAAATCTGTATATAAGTCTATAGGGTATACAAATATAAATAACTACCTAAAATTAATATTTATGTGTGGAATAGTAGCTTATACAGGACACAGAGAAGCTTTTCCTATAATCCTAAAAGGACTAAAAAGACTTGAATATAGAGGGTATGACAGTGCTGGAGTTGCCTTACTCAATGGCGACTTGAGTGTGTACAAAAAGAAAGGTAAGGTAGCAGAACTTGAAGAGTTTGTTGCAGGACAGCGCCTTGATGGAACTATAGGAATAGGGCATACACGTTGGGCAACCCACGGAGAGCCCAATGACATTAACGCTCACCCTCATCAGTCTTTCAGTGGCGATTTAGCTATCATACATAATGGAATTATTGAAAACTATGAATCTATCCGTCAGGAGTTGGTCAATAAGGGGCACCAGTTTACCAGTGATACTGACACAGAAGTGTTGATTCATTTCATAGAAGATATTCAAAAAAACTCCAACACATCTTTAGAAGAAGCAGTAAGGTTGGCTTTGCAAAAAGTGGTGGGTGCTTATGCAATTGTTGTAATGTCACACAAGGAACCTAAACAACTGATTGCCGCCCGAAAGGGTAGCCCACTAGTAATAGGCGTGGGCAAAGGTGAATATTTTATTGCATCAGATGCAACCCCTATTGTAGAATATACCAATGAAGTAATTTACCTGGATGATAGGGAAATTGCAGTAATAGATGATGACCAATTAAGCATTAAAAACATAGACTCTGTGCCTAAGACTCCCTATATCCATACCATTGACATGGAGCTGGAAGCTATAGAAAAAGGAGGCTATGAGCATTTTATGCTAAAAGAGATATTTGAGCAATCAAAGTCTATTACGGCCAGCATGCGGGGAAGAGTAGTAGCTGACAAACACCGTTTACATTTAGGCGGTCTGACTGAGTACTTTAACCGTTTGATGAGTGCAGACCGAATTATGATTGTGGCTTGTGGTACCTCCTGGCACGCAGGGCTGGTAGCTGAATATTTGTTTGAAGAATTTGCGAGAGTGCCTGTAGAGGTAGAATATGCCTCTGAGTTTAGATACAGAAACCCTGTTATCAGAGAAAATGATGTAGTGATTGCCATTTCTCAATCGGGTGAAACCGCCGATACACTGGCCGCCATAGAACTTGCCAAATCAAAAGGAGCCATTATTTTTGGCGTATGCAATGTAGTTGGCGCCTCTATTCCAAGGGCTACACACGCTGGTGCTTATATTCATGCAGGCCCCGAAATAGGCGTAGCAAGCACCAAAGCTTTTACTGGACAGATCACTGTGCTTACTATGATGGCATTGATGCTTGCTCATAGAAAAGGAACTATTTCTGAAAGTAAATTCAGAGAGTTTTTAGCTGAACTTGAAAAAATTCCAGCCAAAGTAGAACAAGCCCTTAAGTTAAACGATCAGATAAAATATATTTCAGATGTATTCAAAGATGCCCGCAACTTTTTATACCTCGGACGAGGCTATAACTTTCCTGTGGCTCTCGAAGGAGCTTTAAAACTTAAGGAGATTTCTTATATACATGCCGAAGGATACCCGGCTGCTGAAATGAAGCATGGGCCTATTGCTTTGATCGACGAAGAAATGCCAGTAGTGTTTATTGCTACGGCAGATAGTAGTTATGAGAAGGTAGTATCTAATATTCAAGAAGTGAAAGCGCGCCGTGGAAAAGTAATTGCCATAGTAACCGAGGGGGATACTCAGATTAAAAATATAGCAGATCATGTAATTGAAATTCCTAAAACGCCAGAAGCACTCACTCCGTTAATTTCGGTCATACCTTTACAACTATTGTCTTACCATGTAGCGGTAATGCGTGGATGTAATGTAGACCAACCACGAAACCTTGCCAAGTCGGTGACAGTGGAATAGAAAACAAACATCATTAGTATTATTTTAATCAGCGTTGGTATTTTATTAATCACCAACGCTTTTTTTATGAAAACTTTTCAACAAATATTTGTAATCTCCCATCTTATCGCTTTATTTTGCTCGTGATAAAGAAAATGATGATTTCATCAATCCAATAATTTAATTTCTTTATCGATTTATAAAGAAGCGCTGAGAGAGTAGGCTCGATGAAGCGCTGGCAACCTGCTACACAGTAAGGTGCTAAGTCCTACCTAATTTATTCATTAGGAAAGATAAATCAATAGCAACATGATTCAATCTACTCTTACATTATTCACCTTTTCTTTTTTTAACTCTCAATTCTTGGCTACAAGAAATAGTGCTTTATGTGTTTTACACCGAGCATGTTGTTGTTGTTAATTCCTACTCTGTCAAAAGGTTGGTGGTCATCTTCATGCGTTTTCATAAAGTATAAGATCACACCCCACTACTTTTCTCTTTTACATAAATTCTTTCAAAATCCACTTAATTTAAAATACAATGTCGAAAACATATCACTTTGATACACTTCAATTACACGCTGGACAAGAGGTAGACCCTACTACAGGAGCCCGTGCTGTACCTCTTTATCAAACTACTTCTTACGCTTTTAAAGACGCGTCGCATGGAGCCAACCTATTTGCCCTGAAAGAGTTTGGCAATATTTATACACGCATTATGAACCCAACAACCGATGTGTTTGAAAAACGCATTGCAGCCCTGGAAGGAGGAGTTGCTGCTTTGGCCACTGCGTCGGGTCAATCGGCACAATTTATTGCACTAAATAATATATTACAAGCAGGCGAAAACTTTGTATCTACGTCGTTTTTGTATGGGGGCACCTACAATCAATTCAAAGTAGCTTTTAAACGCTTAGGCATTGAAGTGCGTTTTGCTGATGGAGATAAAGTGGCAAGTTTTGAACAACTCATTGATGAAAAAACCAAAGCTATTTATGTAGAAACTATTGGTAACCCAGAGTTTAACGTGCCAGATTTTGAGGCAATCGCAGCATTGGCACAACGCCATGATTTGCCATTGGTGGTAGACAATACTTTTGGGGCTGCCGGTTATTTGTGCCGTCCAATTGAGCACGGGGCTTCTATTGTGACTGCTTCGGCTACTAAGTGGATTGGCGGACATGGTACCAGCATTGGTGGGGTCATCATTGACTCAGGCAAGTTTAATTGGGGAAATGGTAAATATCCGCAGTTTACAGAGCCTTCTGAGGGATATCAAGGCCTTAACTTTTGGGAAACTTTCGGGGCAGATAGTCCTTTTGGCAACATTGCCTATATCATAAGAGCCCGAGTAGAGGGATTGCGTGACTTTGGACCTGCCATTAGCCCTTTCAACTCTTTCTTATTGTTGCAGGGGTTAGAAACACTTTCATTAAGGGTACAACGTACTGTAGACAATGCTTTGGCACTGAGCCAATGGCTGGCACAACACGAACAGGTGGAGTCGGTAAATTACGCAGGACTAACCACTAGTGAATACCACCAACTGGCAAAAAAATACCTCAAGCATGGGTTTGGCGGGGTACTAAGTTTTAAAGTAAAGGGAGGTAGAGAAAAAGCGGAAGCTTTTGTAAACAGCCTGGAACTAGTGAGTCACCTGGCCAATGTAGGAGATGCTAAAACACTGATTATTCATCCAGCCTCTACCACTCACCAACAACTGTCAGATGAGGCTCAATTGGCAGCTGGTGTACATCCGGCTCAACTAAGGGTATCGGTAGGTATAGAACATATAGACGACATTAAAGGAGATTTCGAACAAGCATTTGCCAAGGTGTTTGGCGAAGCAGTGTTAGAGTCTTGATATAAGAGCAATAGCGAAAGTGGTACGACCATGTGCCACTTTTTTTTGAAACGATTGAATAAAAAACAATGTCAACATTTGTACACCAGGGGTTATACTCACTGGAATCAGGAGAAAGTCTGCACGGGTTTAACATAGAGTACAAAACACTGGGTAAACTCAATAGTAAACGTAATAATGTGGTTTGGGTGTGTCACGCATTGACCGCCAATGCTGAAGCTGATGATTGGTGGGAGGGGCTCATAGGTAATGGACAAGCTATAGACCCAGCAAAACATTTTATTGTTTGTGCCAATATGCTGGGATCTTGCTATGGGTCTACCCATGCCTTGTCAATAAACCCTGACACCCAACACCCCTATTACCACAAGTTTCCAATACTTACTAACCGAGACATTGTGGGAGCAATGGACTTACTCAGACAACATTTAAGTATAGAAAAAATACAGGTTTGCATTGGAGGCTCTATGGGTGGACAGCAAGCTATAGAGTGGGCAATCATACAACCAGATGTGATAGAAAACTTGGTGTTGTTGGCAACAAATGCCCGACATTCTGCCTGGGGCATTGCTTTTAACGAGTCGCAAAGAATGGCCATAGAAAATGACCATTCGTGGCAACAACCTACACCCACCGCAGGTATGGCGGGGCTAAAGGTGGCACGATCTATTGCTTTACTGTCTTATAGGCATTATGGGGTGTATAAGGCTACACAAACCGATCAGGATACTTCAAAAATAGAAAACTTCAAAGCTACTTCTTACCAGGAATACCAAGGCAAAAAACTTCAGAAGAGATTCAATGCTTACGCTTACTGGACACTGTCGAAAGCGATGGATAGTCACAACGTAGGGAGAGGACGAGGCGGAGAAAAAGCGGCATTGGCACGTATAAAGGCTCGTACTGTGGTAATTGGGGTAGATACTGACGTATTGTTTCCAGTATCGGAACAAAAGTTTTTGGCAGCCCACATACCCCAGGCGCAATATTATGAGATACAATCACTGTATGGACACGATGGTTTTTTGATTGAGACCAGTAAGATTACTGAGATCATTCAACAGACCAACTATTTAAACAATACTTTAATATATAATTAGTTGAACATTGACATGGATAAACAGCACAAAATTGGAATGTTTGGGTTTGGATGTGTGGGGCAAGGGCTTTATGACATCTTGGAAAAAACTAACTTTAGGGCAGAAGTAGTAAAAATTTGTGTGAAAAATAAAAGTAAGGAGCGATCACTGCCAGCTCATTTTTTCACTTATGATGCCTCATCTATTTTAGATGATGACAATATCAACCTTGTAGTAGAGTTGATTGACAATGCTGATGAGGCTTACCAAATTGTGACTACCGCACTGAAGAGAGGTAAAAATGTGGTGACTGCCAATAAAAAAATGGTTGCCGAACATTTGGAGGAACTATTGCAACTGCAGGAAAAACATGGCGTATCGTTGCTATACGAAGGGGCAGTTTGCGGTTGTATCCCTATTATTCGTACGCTAGAAGAATACTACGACAATGAGTTAGTTTTTTCGGTATCAGGTATTTTCAATGGGTCGTCAAACTATATTTTAACAAAAGTGATTCAGGAGAACATGTCTTATGCAAACGCTTTGAAACAAGCACAAGACTTGGGCTTTGCCGAAACAGACCCCACCCTGGATGTAGGGGGGTTTGATCCTTTATATAAATTATGTATTGTAGCCTTGCACGCTTATGGGGTGATTGCCAAGCCTGATGAAGTGTTTAATTATGGTATTCAATCTTTGTCGGAGCACGATATCCGGTTTGCCATTGAGAAAGGATACAAATTGAAATTGCTTGCCAGCATTGAGAAGATTAACGACCACGAGGTAAGCTTATCAGTAATGCCACACTTTGTGGGCAAAGGGCATTACCTATACCATGTAGAAAATGAATACAATGCGGCTATTGTAGAAGCTGCTTTTTCAAGCAAGCAAGTATTTACAGGCAAAGGGGCAGGTGGGCACCCTACTGGCTCGGCGGTCTTGTCTGATATTTCGGCAAATCGCTATGAGTATAAATATGAATATCGTAAAGCATTGGCTAAAAAAGGTTCGGGTTTATTGCCATTGAAAATAAGCTATGGGCAGGTGCAAGAGATATATTTACGTTACCATGACGAGCAAGATTTCAAACTTTTACCCTTCATTACGATCAGCGAAAAATACCAAGGAACTGACTTTAACTATGTAATAGGTACCGTTCGCCTGAGCGATTTGTATAAATATAAAAATGAACTGAATAAGCGTAATGTGTTTGTGGCCAATACTGGAAAAAAAATAAGCACAGAACAAGCAACGCCTATACTTAACGGGGTAGAAACCTTGGTATAGCCACCACAAAAACTCAAGTTTTAATAATAGTTTATGATAAACCATACTGGTTCTTTGACCAGTGTGGTTTTTTTTATGGAACTTGTTTAACTTGCTTTTAAAAATTCAAATTAAACGCAGACATTGTGCGCTTGCCCTGATTAGATAGCGTTACTTAAAAAAAACTGTACAACACCAATTCCTATCACGTATATATTTTTGTTTTGATAGCGGTGATAACTTATATTGAACATCTTACTAACGCTGCAATATGAAGGTAACTCTTTTATGTCTTTTAGCCCTGCTACTGCCAATTGATACAATACAAGGGCAAGTGCCTTTGAGTAAAGCAGCAAAACAAGAAGGTGTATTACAACGGTTAGATGCAATAAACACGAAGCTAAAAGTTATCAAAGACCGACAGAAGTTTCAACACTTGATGGCTCAGCAACAAGCTTTGCTTCATCATTTAGACAGCAGCACAGTCAAAAAGCAATTGAGAAGCATTGCCACTACTGTGAATGGCTTAGATGACCAATGGATGTACCTAAAAGCACAGCAGTATATAGCCAATATGTATGTAGACCAACGCTGGATAGCACAAGGGATTGAGATGCTCTCTAAAGCCAGGAGGCAAGCTACTGAGTGGAAAATGAAGAATCTAGAGGCCCGTATTTATTTGCAACAAGGCAAAATATTCGATAGGGAGCACCAAAACGATGAGGCATTGATCAGTTTCTTAAAAGCTTATGAGGTGTTTTCTGCCCTTAAAGATACTTCCAATACTGGCGATGCTTTGTATTATGTGGCTTTGAAGCACTATCAGGATGAGGATTATCAAAAAGCAACTACCGAGTTTAGAAAAGCCATCAAATGGGGGAAGGATAAGATGCACGAACGACAAATCATCAACTCATGGAATGCTATAGGATTGGTTTTTAGAAATATGAAGCAATTTGATTCTGCCCGCTTTTATTATGACAAGGCTTTGGCTTTTGCTATTGAAAAAAAAGACTCTGCCTGGATTGGTATCATGACTGGTAACATAGGTACACTGCACTATGAACAGGGCAACTACCAACAAGCAGAAGCAAACTATATACTGGATGCTCAGATGAGTTACAAGTATAAAATATGGAGAAGTCTTGCCAATGTGATGGCTTATTTGGGCAATGTGTATACTCAACAGAAAAAATACAACAAAGCACTTCTACACTATGACAGTACCCTTGCTATAGCTAATGTTCATGGTGTATACCAAGCAAAAGAGCGAGCTTATCTAGGTTTGACAAAGCTGATGGAGGCGACCAATCAGCCGTATAAAGCCAACAACTATTTGTGGCTTTACCTGGAGGTAAAAGACTCACTACGAAGACGACAGGTACAAAACAAGTTGATCAAGCTGAGGTTGGCATACAAGTTTCGTGAGCAACGCAATAAAATAGTCTTGTTGACCAACCAAAATAAGGCAAAGGAAGCTACCATTGCCCGGCAACATACATTGAATCTTTTTATTGGCTTTGCGTTGATTATGCTGGTAATACTGGCTACGGTATTGTACCGGAATGTGCAAATAAAACGTAAGGCAAATGCTCAGCTTCAGGGTAAACAGGATGAAATTATTACCAAGAATCAAGTATTACAACAACAAAGCGACAAAATAGCCAATCAGAGAGATGCTATCAAACAAAAAAACAGGGCATTGGAAGAGCGTAACCACCAGGTAGAAAGTAGTATCAGGGCTGCTTTTGCTATTCAAAATGCCTTGCTGCCCCACCACAATAAGTTAAAAAGTCTGATGAAAGATTACTTTTTACTTTACCGCCCCCGCGATGTGGTGTCTGGTGATTTTTATTGGGTAAACCAAATACAACAACGCTTGTATATAGCTGCCATTGACTGTACCGGACATGGAGTACCAGGCGCTTTTATGTCACTGATTGCCAACACCTTGCTTGATAATGTATTGAGAGATAAAAATAAAATAATGCCTGCCGATATTTTACTGCAACTACACCATGAAGTAAGGCAAGCACTACGCCCCGATGAGACTGGTTATGCCTATGGAATGGATGTGGGTTTATTGATGATTAACCCAAGTAATGCTACCAGCTATGACCTTGTCTTTACCGGCGCCAAACGCCCCTTGTATTACATAAATAAAGATGAGCAACCAGCACAAATTTTAGAATTAAATGCAGACCGCTTTTCTATTGGAGCTAATTATAATAACCGCAAGGTTTGCTTTCACAACCACCACATTACTTTACCCAAGGGGAGTGTACTTTACCTAAGTACTGATGGCATAGCTGATCAAAACAATCATATTCGCCGCAATTTTACTTCAACAAGGCTTAAAAATATTTTATTAAAATACCACCACCAATCATTGCCTCAACAAAAGAAGGCTTTAGATAAGATACTAGACAGGTATATGGCAGATACTGAGCAACGAGATGATATGCTACTCATGGGAATACGGTTGGTATAAATATACTTTAGAGAAAGTAAATATAATGATTGTTCTTTTTTTGAGATGAAATGATTTTATTTAGGTATTTGATGCTTTGGCTTAGTGGGTGTTTTGCCCAAAACCAGAAAACAAACATTTTTTACCGTAGTTGTAAAGCCATCATACACCTGAGTAGCCTTATGAAAAAGACCTTATACTTTCTTGTCATCTACTGTTTGCTGACAGCCCGCTTATGCGCTCAAACGTCAGAGGCTTATTTTACGAGCTACCCTACCCTATCGCCCAACGGCAACACGGTTATATTTAGTTATGAAGGGGATCTCTGGAAACTCCCCCTTGATCAACAGCCAAAGGCAGCGACCCGTATCACAGCCATGCAAGGGCTGGAAACCCGCGCCAAAATATCGCCCGATGGTCAATGGTTGGCTTTTTCGGCAAGTCAGTATGGCAACACCGATGTGTTTTTGATGCCCATGAAGGGGGGTGAAGTTGTTCAACTTACTTTTTATGACAGTTTTGACCATGTAGAGTCGTGGTCGTGGGACTCTCAATGGATTTATTTCTCCTCTAATCGCTACAACCAATATAGTACCTACAAGGTAGCTGCCAAAGGGGGTACTCCCCAACGAGTATTTGATCATTACTTTCATACTGTGCACAACCTGTTTGAGCATCCTATCAGTGGTGAGTTGTTTTTTAATGAAGGCTGGGAAAGCAAAGCTTTTATTCAGCGAAAACGGTATAAAGGAGCATTTAACCCTGACATTCAGTCTTATAACCCTCAAACGAACACCTATAAAAAATACACCCAATACAAGGGGAAGGACTTATGGGCTACCCTAGACCAAAAAGGGAATATTTACTTTGCATCTGATGAAAACACCGGAGAATATAATTTGTATACTTTTAGGAATGGGCAAAAAACGGCTTTAACCAAATTTGATGATGCGATCAAGCGTCCTTTTGTGAGTGCCAATGGGCAACGGGTAATTTTTGAAAAAGATTATCAATTGTATATTTACGAGGTGGCTTCAGGGCAAAACCAAAAATTAGACATCCAAATATATAAAAACAACACCCTCAAAAAAGATATAACCTTTCGTACTCAAGGGTTTATCAAGGCTTATGACATAGCACCTGATCACAAGAAAATTGCGTTTGTTGCAAGGGGTGAATTATTTGTATCAGATATTAAAGGAAAGTATATAAGGCAAATAACTACCAAGCCTGACGACCGGGTAGTAGAGGTACACTGGCTCAAAAACAGCCAACGCCTTTTGTTTAGTCAAACAGTAGGGGGATACTTGAATTGGTTTATCATTGATGCCAACGGTCAAGGTCAAGAAAAGCAACTTACTGCTGATAAACAAAACAATCGTTTATTGAGCTTTAATAGTGACCGAAGCAAGGCGGTATATTTAAGTGGTCGCAATGAAGTAAGGATAATTAATTTACGATCGTTCAAAAATGAAATAGTAGCTAAAGACGAATTATGGGGTTTTCAAAACGATTTGCCCGTATTTTCGCCCGACGGCCAATACATTGCTTATACAGCTTACCGCAATTTTGAGCGGGATATTTTTTTGTATCATATCAAAAAGAAAGAATTGGTACAGCTTACCAAAACAGGAATTTCTGAAGTATCACCACGCTGGTCACCCGATGGCAAATATATTTATTTTGTGTCTAATCGCTCCCGCCCTTTTTACCCTTATGGCATCACCAATGGCACCCATGTATACAGGCTGGCACTAGACAAATTTGATACTGAGTTTAAATCTGAGAAATTTGATGAGCTGTTTGACAAGAAAAAGAAAAAAGGCAAAGAAACTGATAAAAAGAAAAAAAGAAGGAAAAAGAAACAGTCTAAAAAAACCAAAGTAAGTATCAATTTTACTGATTTGTGGTCACGCCTGGAACTGGTAAGCCCTCGCAGTGGTACACAAGCAAGTGTGTATGTGACCCAAAAAGGCAAAGCTACTCAAGTATTGTTTACCTCAAACCACGAACGAGGCACCACTTTTCAGGTTTGGAAAAAGGTATATAAACCTTTTGAAAAGCCTAAAACCAGCAAAATAAAAGGCAGTCGTACCTTTAGTCTCAACAACATCCGAGAAGTAAAGGGGCGTATCTACTTGCTTACTTTTGGGCGTGTGTATAAAATGAGTGGTAACCACATGTCGAGTATTACGTTGGCGCATAGTTTTCAAAAAAACTTTGCCTTGGAATTCAAACAAATGTTTTATGAATTGTGGGCAAACCTGGAAGAAAACTTTTATAACCAAACTTTTCATGGGATAAACTGGCAACAGATGAAAAAAAAGTACGAAAAATTCTTGCCCCATGTACACAATCGCAATGACCTAAGGGTTTTGCTGAATGATATGTTGGGAGAACTCAACGCTTCTCATCTTGGTTTTAAGTCGTTTGGTATAGAAGAAACCGTTTTTTATGAAAGTCGCACCCTCACTACCGGATTACTATTTGACAAAACCAACCCCTATAAAATAAGCAAGATTGTAAAACGTAGCCCTGCCGATGTGACAGGCAAAAACATAAGACCTGGAGATGTGTTGGTAGCGGTAAATGGGCAAAAAATAAACCTTGGTCACAACCGGGAAAAATACTTTAGCAAGCCTTCTTATGATCGTGAAATAACTTTGACACTTCAACGAAAACGCAAAAAAATAAAAGTAAGGCTTCATGTACAATCGTCCAAATCTTTGAGAAGACAACTGTATCAGGAATGGGAAGACCAACGCAAACATATAGTAGACAGTATAAGTAACCACC
Source organism: uncultured Microscilla sp. (assembly GCF_947493425.1). GTDB lineage: Bacteria > Bacteroidota > Bacteroidia > Cytophagales > Microscillaceae > Microscilla. The sequence goes on from NZ_CANLRP010000006.1 coordinate 104,018, forward strand.
AAATTGCTTATGTGCATATGCGTGATATGGGCAATGGTGAGCTACAACGGTTTTTGAACTACATGACTGCAGAAGCCTACAACCGCAAAGGTTTGATTCTGGACTTGCGATATAATACAGGAGGAAATGTACATGACCATGTATTAAAGTTTTTATCGCAACGTCCTTACCTTAAGTGGAAATACCGTGAAGGGGCTTTTGCAGTTCAGCCCAATTTTGCTCCAGCAGCCAAGCCTATGATACTTTTGATTAATCAACAATCGTTGAGCGACGCTGAAATGACTGCTGCGGGTTTTAAACAACTCAAATTAGGCAAAATCATCGGAACAGAAACTTATCGCTGGATTATTTTTACTTCAGGTAAATCACTGGTTGATGGCTCATTCTATCGCTTGCCTTCGTGGGGGTGTTATACCCTTGCGGGTAAAAACCTGGAGCGCGAAGGAGTTGCCCCTGATATTTCAGTAAAAAACACGTTTAAAGATCGCGTGGAACATAAAGACCCTCAACTCATGCGGGCAATTGAAGAGATAAAAAAACAACTGAAATAATATGGAAACCAATCCGGTGATAAATGCGCTACTAGGGGTAGCCATGGGCGATGCGCTCGGTGTACCTTTTGAGTTTAAGCGAAGCCACCAAATGAAAGAAACCCCAGCAGTAGATATGATAGGGTATGGCACACATAATCAGTTGGCAGGCACTTGGTCAGATGATACATCACTGACGCTATGCCTTGCTGAGTCTTTGACGAAAGGGTATGACTTGGCAAACATTGCCCAAGAGTTTATTGCCTGGAGGTACCAAAGCCGCTGGACAGCCCGAGGCAAGTTGTTTGACATTGGGCGTATTACTGCGGTAGCCATTGCCAGGCTTAAGTCTTTTCTGGAAAATGGCGTACCTGAAGCACTGAACGAGCAAAAAGGCTTGGGAGATGACCTCGAAAATGGCAATGGGTCATTGATGCGCATTATGCCATTGCTATTTTACATCAAAGGCAAAGACATACGGACTCAATTTAACATTATTTGGGAGGTATCGGCTTTGACACACCGCCATATCAGAGCAGCCATGAGTTGCCTGATATACCTTAAATTAGGCGAGCATTTATTAACAGGCAAAGACAAACTGTTGGCTTATGAACATACCCGAAAAGATATAATGAATTTCTGGGAAACAAGTGGGTTTGCCAACCAGGAAAAAAAACATTTCGATAAATCAATAATACAAGATATTCGCTCAACACCTCGCTCTGACCTTAAGTCTGGTGGGTATGTGATAGAAGCGTTGGAGGCTAGTCTATGGTGTTTTCTTACTGAAAACAGTTACGCCCAAGCAGTGCTTTCAGTAATAAATTTAGGGCACGACACTGATACGACAGGGGCCATTACCGGTGGTTTGGCGGGTTTGTATTACGGTGTGCAAAAAGTGCCTCCACGCTGGCATAATGTATTAGCGCGCTATGATGACATTGTAACCTTGGGCAAATTGCTTCACGAAAAATATGGTGCTTAAAATAAAATATTTAGTTTACAATGTACTAAATATGAGAACTTCAAGAAGCGCTTATTATTTTAAAAAACAAGCTTGCTCAATCCCTGATTCAAATACTCAGGAAAAGAATCAATCTGAAAATCAATCTATAAATCTAAAATACAACTCATGATGCGAAAGTATACTTATGTTTTAATGATGTGCGGGGCGCTACTCGTAGGGCTGGCTAGTTGTGGTGGTGGTGGCAAATCTAAAAATGCTGACTCTACCGATACTTCTGCGCAAAAGAATAATTCAACAAGTTCCAACACCTCAAATGAAAGTGAACAAAGTAGCGAAAGTAGTGGCAATAGTAACAGTAGTGTATCAGCCTCTAAAGAGGCTCAAGTAATCCAAAGTTACTGTGACAAACTCAATAGTTATGCTTATATGGAGATTAAAAGTTTATTTGCTAATAATGTAACACAATACATTGGCATGAAAAACACTACCAACGAAGCATTAGCCAAAGAAATTAAGCGTTTTTTACCCACAAAAAGTTTTATAGACTATCATGCCGAGGTAGACCAGCTAAAAGTAAATGGCAAAACAGCTCGTGTACCCATGAACATCAACTGGGAAGGGTACCAAGCTCGTGTACTTACGGAGATTGAATTTGACGATAATTACAAAATAGTATCATATAAAGAAGTTAAGCGTTTGCCACTTGCACGAAAAATAAAAACAGAAAAAAGACAAGTGGTGAAAACCTACCAAAACTGTAACTATAAAAGCAAGAAGGGTGATTGCCCTTATATGTCGTTTGACTATGTAAAGGTGACCCAAGCACCCTCGGTTGAGCTACAAGAAAAAATGAACAAAAAAATTATCAGCCTGCTGAGTATAGGCACTGGTGAAGAACTAAAAACAGAGGCAGATGTAACCAAAGCCGCCAACAACTTTGTACAAAGCTTTGCGGAGGCTGTAAAAAGCCATAGTGCCAATAGTACTTGGTATACTAAAAGTGATTTGAGCGTGAGAGAGAACAACGGCATAGCCAGCGTGATTTATTCGTCAGAAGGCTACGGAGGAGGTGCCCATGGGTTTAGCTCTATAGCTACTGCTCACTTTGACACAAACACAGGCAAAGAGCTTACCCTGAACGATATCATGGTGCCTAATTATTTGCCAGAAATGAAAAAGATAGCGACAAAGGTTTTTAGAAAATTAAATGAAATAGAGGATGGAAAAACCATCAGTGATCACGGGTATTCGATGAATGATAACGAAAAGTTTGTACTAGCCAAAAACTTTTTACTTGAGGGCGATCATATAGAGTTTATGTACAATCGTTATGAAGCTGGTCCTTATTATCTTGCTCCTCCTATGGTTAGACTCAAGTACAAAGACATCAAACACCTAATAAAAAAAGATGGACCTTTGGGGCACAAGGTAAAATAGATGGTTTAAATAAAGCAGGATTCTTTTAGCAAAAAAACCTCTATATTCATCGTATAGAGGTTTTTTTATATTTATAGTTCTCTAATTTAGATAAACAAAGGCAATGAATCTGATACCTCTTTCATTTTTCTGAAAGGTAAGGCTTCTGAACGCTGCAGCCAGTTATCGGCACGCCAGGTAGTATCTTTGCCTTCTACTACATGGATAGCATAGGCGTGGCGTGATTTGGGCGAAAGATTTTCATAACTCAGATGCACACAAGCCCCATGCAAAATTACCAACGTACCTGCCTTTACCTCCAAAGGCACTGCTTGTGATAAGTCCCAGGGAGTTTCTTCACCCACAAACTCGGTACTCTTACCAGTAGCATTTCGACGAAAATGACGGGTAACTGGATAGGTCTTGTGCGAGCCGGGTATTGCCCACAAGCAACCGTTTTCTTGGGTGGCATCTTCCAGCGCAAACCAAAAACCAGTGCAAGACGCAGGGTCGGTATTCAGAAAAATACTGTCTTGGTGGGCATTTACTTTATCACCAATGTTCGGTTGCTTAAAGATATACATGCTTTGGGCAACTATAGGATCAACAAAACCCAAGTCAATAGCTGCTTGACAGAGCTCAGGAACATACGAAAAAGCCTCAAAAACCGGGTCAATGTCGTGCATGGCGTGCCCTAGCTTATTGATCGCAAGTTGTTTGTCTTTGATGAGCTTTCCTTTATTGTCAAAAGCATGGGTCTCGAAAAAACAACGGATTTTGTCGCCACTTTCTAAAAAGTAAAGGTCTGAAGATAGTTTACGTTGGTCTTCGGTGCTAAACACTGACACTGTATCCATATCAAAATCGTCGATAATTTTCTGAGCAGCTGCTTTGAGGGCAGCAATACGTTCAGAATTAGTGAAGTTTTCGAGCACTAAAAAACCGTCAGCTTCATAACGTTCAATTTCTTCGGGGGTAAGTATAGATAACATATTCATTGTGTGTATCTCTTTGGTTTAGTAGGAGGTAACAAAGGTAATGTAAATCAAGCATAAGTAATTGTTAGATTATGACTAATACCTCAGCCTCTAAATACCTGATACATTATTTCGGCGATTTTTGCCCACTGACTTTACTTAAAAAAACTTGCGTAGCTCCGGTTCCGATATGCATCGCATGCGTCAAAGCTTAATTTTACGAACACTTAAAATGCCGTCAAAATCATCAAAAACGACTCTTTTAGGCGCAACTCCTACGGAGCTGTGTCCCGTTTCGTTTATTTTTTCTACCAAGGTTTCGCCCCACTGGGGCTAATATTCGTAAAAAGTGGCATAAAAACGAGCAAAGAGTTTTGAACGATTCCATAAAAATTGTGATTCAACATAACTTGAAGCTGGTTTTTACAGGCGGAATTTTAAGCCCTGATCAATGCGATATGCATCGGAATTGTAAACTAACTCTGCGTGATTTTGAAGTTCGTCAGAAAACAAAACTCATCCAAAATAAATGGCGCATTTACTTTATGTTTAAGGTACTAGCTACCCTTATGCCTCTGTGTTCAAAAAGGGATTATCTTATGTAGAGAAGATAATGATAAATATTTGAACTTTTTGGATCTTTGTCAAAGAAAAAACACACAATAATAAGCCACCTGATTGGGTGAAAATAAAGGGAGTTTGTACTCTCTTGTAAAACCATGTACAGTAGGGTGAAAACTTGGACAATAAAGCTATAGCCATTGTTTTCTATCGTAGCCATGCTGTGTTTTAAACACAAATACTTACATCAAGACTTCATACTTACTGTTAAAGTATTTCGTTATATTCGCATGGAAGGCATCTTTCTTATGCTTTGCCAGATGATGATATAAAACTATCCACTCCTACCCAGTCTAAGTACTTTTTCCTGCAAGATTTACAACAAATACAAGCAATAACTTACCCTTTTTATATATCCTATAGGGACACATTATTTTACAACAGTTTTAGATACTTCAATATTTTCTTTTTTATCGCTGTTGTTTATTCATCATTTGAATAGGCTTTTGATTCAATTGTTTGCATTATACCCCATAACTTACAGCTACACCAAGGTTACTAAAGTAGGCTCACAGGGTATAAACAGAAGTTAATTCCGTATATTCATTAAATACAAGCATTTTTATCTATTGACTAGCTATAACCGCATACTTTATTACTAGTAAATCATCAATATTCAATAAAACATCAAGCAGGTATAGGTTATGAATGTCAATATACTTAATAATAATATTGTTATAAGAGGATTATTAATCAGTTTAGTTGTCCTTTTATCTGAGTGTCGTTTTTTCGAAAAAGAATTTATTTTACCAAGTCCAACCGCCTTAGAAGCAACAGAAGTAGGGTCTGATAGTTTCACAGCTAAATGGAACAAAGTAACAGGGGCAGTGGGTTATGAGATAGATGTCGCAACTGATGAGAATTTTAATGCCCCCCTACCCAACTACACAAGCAAAAAGGTTACAGAAGGGGTCTCTTTAAAGGTTACAGGCTTAGAGGCCAGCTCTACTTATTATTACAGAGTCCGAGCACTTATTTCCAATCAAGGATCAAAAAGCTCAAATATTATACAAGTAGCAACTGCTTCTATAGATACACCTGTCACTTATGGAGCTACTGAAGCTACCTCTACCAGCTTTAGGGCACATTGGAAAAAAATACCTGAGGCTACTTCTTACTTGTTGGATGTAGCCTCAGACGAAAACTTTAATAATATGTATGGCCAATATAAAGATTGGGAAGTGGAAGAGGATACTACCTTGTTGGTGAAGGATCTTGAAGTAAATAAAAAATACTTTTATAGAATCAAAGTAAAACAATCCAATTCTATTTCTGAGGCTTCTAATGTACAAACAGTTTTCACGAGTACTTTGGCCACTCCAGAAGTACTTGAGCCAACCAATATCCAGTTGACTAGTTTTTCGGCCAATTGGAAAAGCATGCCAGAGGCTACTTCCTATCGTATAGATGTGGCAACTGACCCTTTATTTAACTCGATATTGGCAAACTACAATGATCGTACTGTTGGGAACAATACCTTGGTGATTGCAGACTTAGATGCCAATACAACTTATTACTACCGAGTAAGGGCAATGAATGGTGAAATTACCTCAAATCATTCTGATATTATGTTAGCCACCACTAGCAACTTGACTGCACCAGTAGCTACAGCAGCCTCCAACATACAGCCCAATAGTTTTCAGGCCAACTGGCAAAAGGTAGACAATGCTTCATTGTATTTATTGGATGTATCATTGGATGCCAACTTTACCCAAACTATTACTGGTTATCAGTCCAAACAAATCATTGATAATTTTGCTACAGTAGACGGTCTTTTGCCTAATACGAAGGTATATTACAGAATAAAAGTACAAGGGCTCAATGCAGCTTCTGCCTATTCAAATACTATCACAGTGACTACGAGTTCTTTACCTGCCCCTATTGCGGTAGCCGCCAATGAATCTAAAGCTTACAGCTTTGTAGCACAATGGCAAAGTCAAGCTAATGTGAATACTTATTTGCTGGATGTGGCATTAGATCAGAATTTTACCCAATTTCATGCAGGTTACCAAGCCAAGGAAGTGATGGGTACCTCGCATCAGGTAACAGGCCTTGATTTTAGAGCTACTTATTATTATCGCTTACGTGCTAAACAAGAAACAAAAATTTCGGGCTATTCTAATGTCATAGAGGTACAACCAGCAGTGAGTACAAGTTGTAGGGTACTAAAGTTGGAACACGCGGTTGGTGGTAATCCGGCAACATACTCACAATCATTTGAATACGATGGTCAAGGCAGGGTTTCTAAAATCATTCAATACTTACAAGGTGACCTTCGAAGCCATACTGTTCACTACCATGCAAATGGGACTATAAACAAGGTGGTCTATTTGTCTACTGGAAGCTTCACACATCAGGAATTTAGGTATGTTTATGAGAACGGGAGAGTAAAGACTATCACACAATACGGGGTAAATTCAGGGGCAGTAAAGGCATATTGGGTATTTGCTTATAATAGTCTGGGGCAACGCACTCAATGGATTTCGTACAGAAACGTAAATAAAACTGGTCCAATCTGGCGACACCATGACTATATTTATGATGCGAATGGTAATGTAGTAGAAGTAACCAATGAACATGGGACAACGATCAAGCGGTATAATTATGATGACCAACTTTCTCCTTACGCACTATTCAATCAAGATTTAGCTTATTATATCAAGACTACTCGCAATGATAGAAACTGGTTTTTGTTTACCCGAAATAATACTAGAGAAGAGATTTTAGATAGTGGTGATGTACAAGGTACAATTTTGACTGCAGTACAGATATACCTCTTTTATTACACTAATATTGGAGTAGCTCACAATCAAGAAGGTCATAATTCTACAAAGTATTACCTAGATAATTGTGGGAACTAAGACTCTTTTTAATTAGGCACTGAGAGGTGGCATTTCATATAACACCATCTAATAGTTTCTGAGAGGTTTGTTGTAGTCCCTTGGTAGGGACTACAACCATCAATCGACCCCTCATCAGCCGCAAGAAGAGGGTATTCCTAATTTGGCTATTACATATCATTACACTGTTGGGTAGCAGACCAGAAAGTGGGCAAGAGCTTTATGAAAAATAAGGCCTGTACAATTGCATTGCCAAATCGAAGAAGAAATTGGTAATTTATTGGCAAACTTTATCAAAATTTAATCACGATTAAACCAAAATAAAACATAAATTAAAAGTGTTTTATTTATTTTTTCAGATTGTAATACAGTTTTAGTAGACTACTAAAACATTCAATACTCTACCCTACTATTTTTCACCCTGATTTGTGTCTCCACAACTGACCATAGGGAGCTCAGCAAAGCTAAATCAAACTGCTCAAAAGCCTAAAAAACAACTCATTTTAGGGTTTCGTTCGCCCCATACAGCGGGATTTATCAATTGGTGGAGACACACAACCGAAGTAAGGACGGTACTTTTTAAAAACCCATATATCTAATGCATACATAAGGTCAGACAATCATAACAAAGTAAAACTAAACATCGCTTACTCTTAGATCACTTCAACCCCAAAAAGCAGCAAGCATACCTAAATAACTAATAGGTGTAAAACTAGCGAATAAAATCCAAGCAAATTCCTGAATGCCAAGTGCTATTAACAAACAGTAATGTGAGTCCATAATCGATGAATACTAAAATAACTACTCGCTTTACTTTTACGAACTATGAATTATAAGTAAGGACATGAAGTTTAAATTACTGTTCATTTTGTGTTGGGTATCAACCATGCCCTTATTTGCACAAAACGTAATTACCAGAAAGAAAAACTGGCAACTACAAGTACGTGAGGACATGCTTTATAAGAAGGCTAAAGGTCTTCAAAAGGAAAAGATTTATTCTGCCTCAAGAATGCTAGAATCATTTACAGATGCTCCAGTATCTGCTACAGTAATAAGCAGTCAAACCATCGAAAAAACTGGTGTTACAAATATTACAGAAGCGCTAAGACTTGCGCCTGGTTTGTTGGTTCAACAAAAAACCAATGGAAACTATGAAGTACACATTCGCCAAAGCAATTCACTTGGCGGTTTAATGCAGGATGTTCACAACCAACAAATATTACTCATCATTGATCATATACCACAATACGATTATTTATTTGGTGGCATTACTTGGGAAACCTTACCCATAGATATTCAAGATGTGGAGCGAATAGAAATTGTTAGAACCCCATCAGTAGTCTTTTTTGGAGGAATGGCTATCAATGGAGTCATTCATATTTTTACCCATGTACCGCAAGACAACGAACTAAAAATCAACCTAAATTCTCAGGCTGGAGTGATGGCTAAAACAGATAATCCCTCTCTGGCTAATAATAATTTATCTGGCGCTCACCGTGGAGATTTGAGTTTTGGTTTGTCAGATAAGCTTCGTTTTCGCTTGTCAGGCAATTATCACTTTATGAATCGTTCACAAGATGAGTTCTTTTTACTTAGTGAAAATAGGAATGTTGTCAGTGATTCTCTATGGTTTTTCAAACAAAATGTTCCCCAAACTAATTTAAATACCACTTTGGCTAGAGAAAGTTTGGGAGTAAATGCATTCACTTTTTATAAACCATCTGACAAATTATCAACATCTGCCCAGATATTTTTTCAACAATCTCAGGCACAAACTATCTATACAGATGATACACTTGCCTTGGCGCATAGAAAGTCTAAATCATATGGTATCAACTTAAATACGCACTTCCATAAATTTCACTTGAATATATCTCACCATGAAGGCGAAAAAGATTATGCTTTAGGTTATTCAGGAAATAATTTTAACTTTTCGCAAACTCAAGCCTCACTCAATCACCGTTTCCGTTACAAAGCTGTTGACTTACATTCAGGAGGAGGGTTTTTAAGCTCAGTAGCTACTCCTACAAGGCCTATTGACTCTATAAGACCTACTCAACACCAGTTTGTAAACTACTACACTTTTTTAAAAGCAAACTTTAATATTTTGCCTAAGTGGCGTATTATGGCGTCAGTTAGAGGAGACAAATATGAACAGATAACACCCATTTATTTGTCTTATCAATTGAGCACATCTTTAAAGTTAAATCAACACTTGATAAGAGGAGCTTATACTTATAATGAAGGTGCAGCATTGATAAGACAGCTTCACCAACAGACAACTCGCTCTGTATTACCAGGTATTAACCCCAACAAAAGTCAATCTTTTGAATTAGGCTGGACTGCGAAAATAGTCTCGAATATCAACACATCTATTACAACTTTTTACAGTAATTTAGATTTTAATACAGTTTATCAACCTATAGTCAACCAAGGTGATGCTCAAAATTATCGCTCTACCTTGGTTCAAGCTGGCACCACAGCACGGCTACAGGCTTGGTTTAACAAATTTCAAATAGAAGGATTTATCACATTACAACGTAGTGCTAAAACTCTGGATGAACTACAAAGTGGTGATCTACAAAGTACCCCTCAATTTTACGGAGGGTTTCAACTTAATTATGCTGGATTCTTAAGCAAACTCAACGTCAATATCCAAGGTCATTTTTATGAAGGATACCAGTTTAATACCACATATGGCCAGGTGTATATTCCTACCCGTATGTTGCTAAACAGCAAAATATCTTACAAAGTATGGCAAAAACACAGCGTATTTATCAATGTTAGGAACCTACTTAATTCTGCCCAACAAGAATATGCTTTTGCTGACACTATATCGGGTTTATACCTCTTTGGAATTAATATTAATCTGTAACACTCCATGAAATTTCATTATCAACATATTAGACTATATAGTGTATTAGGGTTTATATTTTTATTGAACATTCATAGTCTTATTGGTCAACCTAACACTCAACAAAAATTATCTGATTCGTTGAAAATTGCAAAACTGAATCAACAATTTGCCAAGGCTATTGAGCAAGGACAATACGCTCGAGCAGAAGAGTATGGAACAAAAGCCCTTAAATTTGAAGAGACTAATTTGTCTGTAGAAGAAAACATCAAAACATTGATGCTATTTGGTAAACTTTATACCCAAACCAATAAACTATCAGAAGCCCTTACTTATTATTTACAAGCCGAAAACCTATGCCAAAGCTTTAATGCTGAGAAGCATCTAGTTACTGTATATAGCCTGCTAGGGTATTTTTATAAAAAACAGAATTTGACTCAAAAATCTGTTCAATATTTTCGTCAGGCATATAAGCTACAGAAAAAAAACAACTACCAGGATAATCGTTATAAAATAATTGAAGAACTAGCCAATGGTTACACTATTCTAGAAGACTATGTACAAGCGCAGGTTTTCTATGAAATACTGATAGCGAATTATAGAAAAAAAAGGCAAAAAAAGCAGGAAATAGAAATAATTGAACAATTAGCAGTGATAGCCACTATTACAGAAAATTATACCAAAGCTATTGGGTATCAATCATTGCTGCTTAAGCATTTTCAAAAACAGCAAAACTCTGTAAGGGTATCTGAAATATACAATGATTTAGGATTTTTGTACCAAAGAAAAAAAGATGCTCCAGGAGCGCTTTCTTACTTCAACCTTTCAACTGAGTTTACCCAACAAAAAATAACCAAATTACCTCAGAGCAACAAAATTACTTTGTTAGTCAATACAGGTGTTGCTTACACAAATATCGAATCTTTTAGCAAAGCAAAGAGATACTTCAGGCAAGCATTAAAGATGACTGAGCCTCGGGAAATTAAGCAAGCAGAAATTTATAATTACCTGGGAGCAAATTATTACTTGTCAGGTAACAACCCCCAAGCCCTTAATGTAGTAGAAAAAGCTATAGAAATTGCTTCCTCAAAAAAAGCCTGGTCTATACTACTAATTAGTTATGATTTGCTTTCGAGAATTTACAAAGCAGAAGAAAACAAAAAAAGAGCACGAGATTACCAGGATAAATACCTGGAGATTGAAAAAAAACTAGAGCAGGAAAAGCAACAATTAAAACGTGCAGCTTCTCAAAACCTTAAACTAATGGAACAACAAGAAGCCCGTATCAAAAGAGTGTTAGCTGAACAACGCCAACTCAAAGAGTTAAAAGATTCTCAGGAAAAACAAAAAAAAGATTTAGAGTTGAAAAATAATCTTGTAAAACTTCAAACAAAAGAGCTGGCTTTGCTAAAAAAAGCGCAAGAATTGAGTCTGGCAAATGCTCAACGCACTCAACTAGAGAAAGTACGTCAACAACAAGCTTTACTTATTAGCCAAGGTAAGTTGAGAGAAGCTACTCTGGCCAAGGCCAAAACACAGGCAGCTCTTGAACTAGAAAGAAAAGAAGCTGAAAAAAAACTTCAAGCTAAAGAAAACCAAAAACAAATGGCTTTACTACAAAGCCAAAAGAAACTTCAGCAGCAAGAAATTACACGGCAAAAAGAAAGAGCCAGGTTTGCGATCGGAATTATCATCTCAGTGGTCTGTATTTTAGGGCTTGTAGTGTTTATGTTGTTTATTACCAACAGGAATCGACGCAAACTAAAAAAACAAAAGGCTCAAATTGAAGAGCAAAACTTTGAAATTACTTCCCAAAATGAAGAACTTTATCAGCAGCAGGAAGAAATAATGGCTCAGCGTGATAATATTGAGAAAAAAAACACCCAACTCAATGCGCAACATCATCATATTCAACAAAGTATCAAAGCTGCACTTACTATACAACGAGCAATTTTACCAACAGTAAAAAAAGTAAATGATTTATTACCAGAGCACTTTATTTTATACCGACCTAAAGACGTTGTTAGTGGAGATTTTTACTGGCTTGTAAAGGTCGAAAATCGTACTACTTTGGCTGTAGTAGATTGTACTGGTCATGGGGTTCCAGGCGCTTTTATGGCTGTAATGGGTAATAGTTCTCTGAACAGTATTGTACGTGACAATAAAGTGAAAGAGCCTGCCACTATTTTGACTTTATTGAATGAAGAGATTGAAACGCTGTTATCTCAAAAAGAAAAAGGTTATAAAAACGGGATGGATATGGCGATCATAACATGGGAAAAAAAACAAGATCAAATAGAAATGGTATTTGCCGGAGCCAAGCGCCCTTTGTATCTTTTTGCTCATAATAGTGATGAACTACAACAAGTAAAGGGTTCAAGACACTCTATTGGTTCAATCAACCCTGTATTTACTCAAGATCATTTAACTCTTAATAAAGGGGATACTATTTATTTATCTAGTGATGGTTATTGTGATCAAAATAATGCTAACAGGAAAAAGTTTGGCAGTAAAAGATTCGAAAAGTTACTGAGTGAATGTCAAGACCAAAAGATGGAAAAGCAAAAAGAAATAATAAATCAGGCATTGATTGATCATATGGGAGAAGCAAGTCAACGAGATGATGTAATTGTTGTTGGCTTAAGATTTTAAGAAACGTGATCGCTCCCTAAACAAGATTTCGCCCCCCTTCCTTTATATCAAATCGTTGCCACACCCCGCAATATATGCTTGTATAACAATGAGTTACAAATCAAACTCAAAATAAATTGTATAGATTTCCATAGAGGCTTAGTATTACTGAAATAGTATAAATAAAGACGAAAGCATTTTTACCTTGCTTGCATTTCTACGTTCATTTTATCAAACTCAAAACCCTGTTATTCAATAATCAGTTCTTTGACTACTCCCCAAGCTAAAGCAGAGGGGATTCTCACCCAACGCATAACCCAATGGTTCACGTTAACGGATAGAGGCAAAAGCCCTTGCCTCAATATTTTTTGCAGCATTGATGTCTGCGTTTAATTTTGTGCCACAAGATGTACACACAAATTTAGCTTGTGTTTTCCTGCTTTCTTTGTCTTTGTGCCC